>JAUVZH010000250.1 GCA_030602675.1 Candidatus Heimdallarchaeota archaeon
CTAATAGAGGTTTAGGGTTTGGCATTGTGAACCTGTCTGATAAACCATTAGTGGGGCATGGAGGAGGTTATCCAGGTTTCACTACACGTTCAGGACTTATTCAAGATGATAAGTTAATATTTGTAGTTCTTACCAATGCTATCGATGGTCCAGTATTTATTTTACTTAATGGCATATACAAAATAATTGAATTTTTGGAAAAGAAAAAGGAGAAATTTCAATTAAAAGAAGATGAGGAGTTCTTAGATCTGAAAGATATAGTTGGTTTCTATGAATCAGACTGGGGTACATCGTTATTTAGTCAAATTGACTCAAAACTCGTGCTTATTGGTCCAAGTGCTGATAATCCTGCAGAATTTATGCAGATATATGAGCATAAAGAGGCTTATACATTTACTGAACCAAAGGAACAATCTTTCGCTTCCCCTGGACAAGATATTGAATTTATTGACGGACCTGATGGTAAGAAAATCTTCGTTGATAGTCATGGTGGAAAAAATAAGCGATTTGAATTTAGTTATTAAGTTTTACAAAACATAACTCTAGAAATTATTTAGAGAAAAAAGAAGAAAAGGAAATTTATTTTCTAAATTTCCTGCGATATACAAGAACTATTACAGTAATTCCTGTGAAGCTTAAAATAGTTAAGAAATAAAATCTAGTTTCATCTGTCGTTGTATCAGTCTCCGTTGGATCAGGATCCGTTGTAACAGGTAACTCTACATCAGCTGATCTTACATTTGAAATTAATGATTCACCAGCAGAATTCAAAGCTGTTACCACATAGTAATACGTTCCATCAGCAGGAGGGAGATCATTAATATCTAACTGGTCTGTAGTTTCAATAGGTGTTAAACCTTGAACGTCAGTAATAATTGATGTGTCTCTATAAAGATTATAAGCTGTTGCACTAAAGACTTCAGTCCATTCTAAGTATAATCTACCGCTAAAATCTGGATATGCTATTATTGGATTCAAGAAAGGAGCATCAGGGATATGAGGTACATAATTATATTTTCTGTAGAGTATATCATAATCTATACCTGCAGACTCATAATCACTATCATCTTCCCAGCAAATGTGTAGATTTCCTTGGTCATCAATTTTGAAATCAGGTCGCCATGAACGACCATCTAAACCTTCAGAAACCAAATTAATAGTACTATATTCACTACTAGTGGTATTCCAGATTCTATGGAATATATCCCAATCTATACCTGAACCCAATATATCAGTAGCATCTTGCCATACAAAATGTAGGTAGCCTAATGGATCAACCTCTAGAATAGGATGCCAAGCATTTAATGTACTAAGCGAGGAAATTACATCAGTAGAATTGGCATGTCCTTTCCATGAAAATCCATCCCAATATTTGTAAAATACATCATAATTAGGACCTGAACCCAAGACATTAGACCAATCGACCCATGCAATATGTACATAATCATTATTGTCCACAACCAAGTTTGGTTTTGCACTTACATCTGGACTATCAGTGGAAATAATGTCAGTATGATTGACATGTCCAATCCATTGTTGCGATGTGTCATCATAGTATTTGTAATGAATATCATGATCTACGCCAGAATCATAAATATCGGTATTATCTGCCCAAGCAACATGAAGTATATCATTTGTATCACATTCGATATCACCAAGCCATATATAATCAGTACACTCATCCGAAATTATATCAGTTTGATTAACAAAACCTTTCCATTGCACCAACTGCTCGTCGAAGTATTTGAAGAAAATGTTTGTCAGACTTGAAGAGCCTGATATTTGACTAAAATCAGTCCAGATTATATAAATAGAATCATCTTGACCTAAACACATTCTGGGTACATATGAATCATCTATACTTTCAGTTGAAATAATATCATATGTTGAATTGACTTTACCACCCCATGCATTTGTATTAGCATTGTAATAGATGTAAAAAATGTCAGGATCAATGCCAGAACCACCAATATTAGAGAAGACTGTAAATGCAATGTGGATATTATTCTGACTATCTATAACTATCGATGGTTGATAAAGAGATCCACTAGGATCTGAAAATATTACATCAGTAGAGTTAAAATATCCTGTCCAATTATTAACATCAGAATCATAATGACTATAAAAGATATTTTGCATTCCGGGTAGTGCTCCAAAAATATCTGAATAATCACTCCATGTAATATGAGGAACATTATTCCCATCTATGAATATAAATGGATGTTCAGAGATACTATCGCTCTCATCAGAAACTAACTGGATAGTATTAGCTACCCAACCTGAATTGGGTTTAAATATAGTTGGATAGTTAGAATCATCACCTATGGCAAGAATCGCTTTATAATTAAGAGAGAGCGATCCTACCAACGCTACTATTAAACCAATAATTACTAGTCTAGTTTTTAAAGCTTTTAAACTCAAAGTAAACAACCCCCCAATTGAGAAGATTCTCTAAATTTGTCATATTATAATGTATTTCTATTATATAAATAAGATTTGATAAAATACGTTGAAGATGTTTCTCCCTGATCCTAATTTTGCTTTATAGAGGATTTGGATTAAGAACTTCATGTGAACCACATTTAGAGCATTTTGTAATTTTTCCTGTTATAAAATCACTAATCATGATATTATACAATTTTAATATTGTAGAAAATTATCTAAAAGTTGCTTCAAAAAAGCAAAGTCTATTTCATTAATTAGGACTAAAGATTTAACCCCTTAACATTTAGAATTCTCGACATCTAATAATGAGGTTTAAGTATGACATATGTTATAACTGGTTCTGGTCATACTAGAGAAGATGCTGTAAAAGTAGCATGTTCATAACGAAAAGGTTATTTTCTAAGTCATTAGATAAAATATTATTCTTAATTATATCAAACAATAATTGATCTTTATTACAAATTTCAAGTTGTGAAATTAAATGAAAAATAAAAAACAATTAACTATTTTTATCATAACAATATTTTTCTCTAGTCTAGCATTAAGTAGTGCTATTAACAGTAAAACTATCTTAGCTTTGATTACAGAAGATGAGTATGATAATGTTTTGCAACCTAATAGGTTAGGTGAAATTGATTCCTCTTTTCCAACTCACGTCGGTATGTTTGCATTCGAATATCTTGATGATTTGATTTATGGTGTAGATGGAATTACTAACAAGCTGTATGTTTATGATGCAATTTCTGGTGTGAGTTTAGAGAATCATACAGTTAAAACTACGTCACAAGGAATTACTACAGATGGAACTTACTTATATTCATCAGTTTATACTTTCAGTCCACCTAATGGAACGATTATTAAATACGATACAAATGCGAATGAGATTTCAAGAATACATGTCCCAGTTTCAACAGGATATTTGGTCGGATTAACATGGGATGGTAGTTATCTTTGGGCGTTTCAAAGTACAACTCAAAGTCTATTACAGATTAATCCAACTAGCGGTGTAGTACTAAAAAATATCTCAATATCCTTTTCACCTCATGGTATAGCGTGGTATAATGATTTAATTTGGACTGTTTTTTACAGTGCAAATCGTGTTTATGCAATAAATCCTAGTACCGGAAGAATTGTTGATTCCTATGATAGTCCATACTTGTTTGATTCTGGATTGGCAATTAATAGCACTCATTTTATGCAAAGTTGCTATATAGCTGGTGCTGATCCTTTGGAAATTTCCTTTACAAAAATACCAAGTGAACCAGGAGAGGTTTTCACAGGAAGTTATATGTTGTTATCTAGCATACTAGATATCGCATATGATGGTGTGAACTTTTATCATACAGAAAATAGTTATAACTATATAACATACTATGATGGCGGAACGTATAGCTTTGCTGGCACTTGGGATGCAGGATTAAATCCCGTTGGTATTACTGTTATCGATAATCATTTAATTGTGTCTTCAGATGCAGCACCATATAATTTCTATACTTATACTACTGATGGAACAATGCTAGTAAATCACTCAGCATTAGGTATTCTAGTTGATTCTCTCACATATGATGGAATTTATCTCTGGGCTATGGGATCTGATGATATACTCTACAAATTGAATCCTTTAGACATGTCGATCGAAACACAATTCTCTGTAGGTGATTTTGCAGGTATAACATATGATTATGACCTTGATGTAATTTGGGCAGTATCAACGACTGATCACAAAATCAAATATATTAATACAACTTCTGGTGAAATCGGTACAGGTGAGATTATTTTGCAAACCCCTACCACTCCTGCAGAATATGGACTCACTTATAATGGAGAATTTTTAGTTATTGGAACATCAGCTGGCGGAGGTTACTTCTACAAAATAATTAAAGGACAATTAGATGAACCTGACGAACCGGAACCAACTCCAACTCCCACACCAACCCCAACTCCTACAAACACCACAACTGTCGATCTATTTCCAGGATTGCCTAGTTATGCAGAATACCTAATTTTCTTTGGTATTGGTCTAGCATCTGCTGGAATCATAGTTGCCATTGTTATTATTGTTAGAAGATTCGGAAAAAGATCATAGGTTGTTAATATCACAAAATAGGGTGGAACATAACTGAAAACCACCCAGACCTTATTTTTTTTAAATAAATAAATTAACATTTTAATAATCTGGTAGTATGGTTGCAAATTTCAATAGAAAATTTAAGCTTTGAATTTAGCTATCACTTAATTGAAAATCAGTTAATATTGTAAAAAAAGTCTAGATTATTGTACGCTTTAAATTAACCAACCATAAAATTTATTTTTCAATAAATACTTCGTTATATAACATAAGCAATTATTAATAGAAATAAGGTTGAGTAATTAAATTTCGGGAGGATACATAAAAGTTTGTCGGGATGTATCCTTGAAAATACTATATTTAGAAGACAATATTAATGATTATTATCTTGTGAAAGAGATACTCGCTAATGAGGGAGTCGAGTGCACTATACTGCGAGTAGAAACTAGGTCTGAATTTACTAAAGCTATACAAAAAGAAGATTTTGATTTAATTTTGGCTGATTATCACCTTCCTGCTTTCAATGGATTATCAGCTTTAGAAATCGTAACAACAGAATCATCAGAAACACCA
>JAUVZH010000301.1 GCA_030602675.1 Candidatus Heimdallarchaeota archaeon
GTGCTGCTCCCTCGAGTGTAATTAGCCCTCCTAATTCTTTCACTTTTTCATTTATTCTTTTGACTACTTCCTCTTTTGAGAGGTCCGTTTCAGAAGTTATTCTTTCAACGACTTCATCATAAGGCATATTTAGGGTCATTAATTCCACCTTTGCTTTTTATTATATATCTGAATTAAACTATTTAAGGGTCAAAATTTCTTGATCCTTTTAGAACTTTAAAGCAAAAGCATTGAATTCGAAAGTATCTTTTGATACTCAATCATAGTTAAGAATTGAGTTTTGTTTTTTAGGTTCGTTTGAGGTTTCAAGTTAAAGTTCTGTTTTTAGTTACGCTTTTCTCCCTTTTTAAATCTCTGCTAAGAGGTGACCGAAAGTATTACCATTGATAAAGAAAAAACTTAAAACTTTCGTATTAACAATATTTATTGTGTAGCAAATAGTTCTGTCAGTATTACAAGATTTTTAAATAAGAATTGATTAAGAATACAAGGTCTTGATTGAGAGATAGTTACGAGGTTCAATTAATGAGAACAATATCATTAGGTATTCCTGATTTACTTTTAAATGAAATTGATAAATTAATTGAAGAAAACAAGATTTATGAAAACAGAAGTGATGTTCTTAGACGAGCTATAGAAGAACTACTTTCAAATGAACTAGACTATTATAAGTCAAAAATCTCATAATATTGGAAATTATAATTAGTCTCTAAATCTTCTTCGCTTATAACTCGAAGAGAAATATTTCTTTTTAACTGAGTGTTGATTAAACACTTTCTTCTCTTTTGTAGATGAATATGTTACGAATTTCTTACGAGAATAACTTATTTGCTTTTTAGATGAGCTAAATTCAGATTGATAGTATTCACTTTCTGGGATTGGTAAAATACCTCTTCCATGAAGACTATAAGTAATAATAGCAGAAATGAAAAGTGTTGTAATAAAAACTGAAATTTCTATAGAAATGATTGAACCAAAGCTGTCCAACATAAACCAAACAATAACTCCTAAAACAATGGATATGATTAGTGAAACAAGCACATACTCAAATTTCACTTTTGTCTGATTCATTCAAATCATCTCCAGTTAAGGATATTTGATTTGTAGTTTATATTTTTGAAGGTTGTCAAACGTTTATGAAAAAATTAGTTGATAAATAAGACTTTAAACTGAAAAAGTTAACCAAAACATTACAAGACTGCCACAAATAGGTAAAAGAATATTATCAAACCATTTCCAACTCGCTGCTTCTACTATTGCACAAGCAATTCCTCCAATGACTATTTTCCATAACCAATTTATATTGAATGGTAGTTGATAGTAAAAAACAGAAACCAAAATTGAAAGAATACTGAAAGCAAAAACAGCTAAAGATCCTGTTAGTGTTTTTTGACTGAATATTTTGTATTTAATAAAAGGATAATTTCTACCAATGACTTCCCCAGACGTATCTCCCCAAGCAATTGTCAATGTACCTACAGTAAAGATAGGTGGATAATCATTGAATATTATTAGCAGAATAAATAGGACGATTAAGGTTGTTGCAGTATTTATAATAAAAGTATAGTCTCTTTCATCACTTCTACAATTTTTTAAAACAAAGTATTCTTTAAGAACTTTAAATTTTGAAAAGACTAGAAATGACAGAAATATTATCAAGAAAAAGATAATAGCTAAAATTATTCCTATTATTGATTCAAAATAAAATACAATAAAGGCTATATATGTTCCACCAACAAAATGCATGATTTTTCTTGTTACCCATATTTCAAAACCTGAATTTTTTAAAACTAATAATAGTAAAAGTACGAAAAAACCAAATACAGATGTAAAAATAGCTAAATAGAAATCTGTGGAGCTTAATGAAGAGAAATCCATTGAAATAGGACCGGGTTTTAGACTCATTTTAAATCTCGTCCACTAGTATTTTGAAGGAAATCCAGAGGATAGCCCATATAATTCCAGAGAAAATCACTTTGGATGATTTGTAAATCTTTCTAATAAGTTAAAATGTAGCGATCAATTTACCAATTTTTCAGCCATTAATAGAAAAAGAGAGAAGCTATTTTTCGTCAATTTTCTTGAAATGGGTGGATCCATACCTAGCGAATATAGAACACGTACCTTCATGTGACACCATACATGGACCTATAGGTTTGTCTGGCTTGCATTTTTTCAGATATAATTTACAATCAGTTGGCAACATATTACCAAGCATAACTTCATGACATTTGCAACCAGGATGAATGTCTATTACATTATCAATTATAATATTATATTTTTTGAAAGCATCATAATGTTCAAGTTCCTTTGAAATTGCTAAACCACTTTTTTCAACAATACCTATCCCACGCCAATTTGCATCTACTTCTGAAAATGCTTTCTTTAGAATAGCTTGTGCTTTTTTGTTTCCTTCTGGTTTTACTACTCTAGAATACTCGTTTATTACTAATGGTTTATCCTCTTTGATCATTTTTACAACTTGAATTAAAGCAATTATCATATCAATAGCTTCAAAACCAGTGATAACACAAGGCATTTTATATTTTTCACTAAATGGTTTGTATGACTCAGTGCCTATAATTACTGATACATGTCCCGGACAGATGAACCCTTTAGTTTTCCTTTTTTCTGATTGTAGCAATAATTTCATTGCAGGTACTGTTAATCTATGTGCGGATAGAATAGAAAAATTATCGGGGGGTTGAGAAAGTAATGCAACACCAGTCATAGGAGCTGATGTTTCAAATCCTACAGCTAAAAACACGACTTCTTTATGAGGATTTTTCTCAGCAATTTTTACTGCATCCTGTGGTGAATATACAATTCTTATGTCGCCACCATCTCTTTTTACTTCTGCAAGACTCTTCTTTGACGCCGGAACTTTTAACATATCTCCAAATGTAGTGATGATCTTATCTTGTTTTGCTAATTCAATGGCGAAATCAATTTCATATGATGGACAAACACAAACTGGACAACCAGGTCCTGGTATAATATCAATAGTACTAGGAATTATTGATCTTATTCCAAATCGAGAAGCAGTCATTTCATGAGTTCCACAAACATGTGTGATTTTTATTTCTTCTTCAGGAGCAATCTCATTTAGACGTTTGATTGCACCAGAAATTAATTCTTTATTTTTTGCTAAAGTCATTAACTTCATCAAACCAAATAACTGCAAGTAATTTCATATATAATTATTAAACAACATCATTCTTTTACAAAAAAGTCATCTTCAATTTTGCCTGATATTGCTTTTTGTTTTATAAATACAGTAATAGCTTTTTCGAGATTATCCTCACTCAATGAAAGCTCTGTTGCAAGTTCCTTCAAAGAAATCTTTTTATCGACTTTTTCAATCAGTTCAATTAATAGCTCTTTTTTGGAGGGACCACTTGCACCTTCATCTTTATGCTTACCTTTTAGACCCATTACAGATTTACCACAGCTGGGACAAGACCATGTTGCCATCCTCATAATTGTAACTCTACCCTCAGAATCAGGCATAGGAGCCATTTTTGTCCATTCCTTATTTGTTGGTACATCTTGAGGTAACCAACTTTCACCACATTTCTTGCAAACGATTCTTTTTATTCTGCTTTTTTTCGCCATTTTACATCCGACATAACTTTGGGTTTCTTAAATTTTAAAGTTTTTATATTAACGTACAACAATTAAACCTATATATTTCTTTTATAAAAACTAGATGATAAGTTTATAGAAAATAATTATTTAAACTACTTTAATCCTTAATTACATGAAGGGGTCTATAAATGCCAAGAACTATATTTGTATTCGCTGATTCTGCTTTGGAACTAATTCCAACAAAAATTGCTAAAATGGAATTGATAAAGAATCATGCTAAAAAAAAGGGGAAATTACCTTCTCAAATTTTACTGGATTCATCATATCATTACAAAGCAATGTTAAAGCTAAAAGATTCTCAAAAAAGAGGTAGACCGGATATTCTGCATTTTTGCTTGTTAAATTTATTGGGGTCCCCATTAGTTTTGGATAAATCCAATCCAGTTACAATTATAGTACATACAATTCGTAATGAGATCTTTGCAATTAATCAAGAAACCCGTTTACCAAGAAACTATAATCGTTTTGTTGGTCTTATTGAACAATTTCTAGTCAATAGAGAGATTAAATCAAAAGATAAAGTATTACTAAATATGCTAGATACAACTCTAGAAATTGAAATTAAAGATATTCCTGAAATGAATAAATTTCTTTTTTCTTCAAAAGGAAGCTTAGTAAACCTTTCAAATCAGTTTAAGGCATATTCAAATAAGGATATAGCAATAATTG
>JAUVZH010000014.1 GCA_030602675.1 Candidatus Heimdallarchaeota archaeon
ACAGGAGTTTCTTTAACATCTTTCAATTGGTCTCCTGGTTCTTTGAACCAGAGTCTTTGTAAGACAATAAGATAATAGACTACGCTAATAACGCTTGAGAGAAGGAATAAAGCTACTCCTACGAAATATTGCCAGTTTCCACTACCTACGGCAGCAATGACCATGTTAAGTTTGCTCCAGAAACCTGGAAGTGGTGGAACACCTGCTAAACTCAACAATGAAATTGTTAATGCTCCGATTGTTATTGGCATCTTTTTGCCAATACCCTCGAGACGATCTAGACCGCGATCATGGAATCGATAGAGGATTGCTCCAGCGCATAAAAATGCAAGACCTTTTCCAAGTGCATGTGTAAAGATGTGGAAGTAACCACCTTGAATTCCTACTGCAGCAACATCGGTTTCAATTCCACTTAAGGACATAGATAATCCGAAGAGGATAAACCCAACGTTTAGAACGGTGGAGAATGCTAACAATCGTTTAATGTCGTTTTGTCGTAACGCTAGTAAGTTTCCAACAGCCATAGTTATAACTGAAATCCAGAGTAATGCTGAACCAATTGCTTCGGTTCCTGTTGAACCAGAGAAGAATACTGTAAGTGTATTGGTCATTCCAAACATACCTGTCATAATCACAACACCAGACAACATCGCACTAATTCCACTTGGAGCAGCGGGATGTGCATCTGGAAGCCATGTATGTAAAGGTACAATAGCAGCTTTAACACCAAAGCCTAAGATTAGACAGATAATAGTTATGACATACACTCCTGAAAATCCATTTGCTGTAATATCAGCAGTTAGGATTGTACCAATTTCTGCTATGTTTAGTGTTCCGGAAACACCATAAAGTAAGCTCATTCCAAAGAGTAGTAAAACGCTACCGAAAGCACTCATGAAGAGGTATTTAATACCTGCTTCAATTGGTTCTGGATCATCTTTTCTGAATGAAACTAAAACATAGCTTGCTATGCTCATTGTTTCCCAGAAGATGAACAGGGTAAGTAAATCACCAGCCATTACAACTCCTATCATTCCGGCGACAAGGAAAAGTAATAGTAGATAGTATTTATCTAATCTGTCATCATGATCCATGTATCGAATCGAGAAAATTGCCACTACTGAACCCAAAAGTACGAAGATAAGCATAAACCACCATGTGAGACTATCTAATCTAAAGACAGTATAAACACCGGCAATATAGCTCTTATCACCTAACTTCAAGTAAAGGTCTTCAGCAGGTATAGATCCGACACTGCCGTAGAAGAATATAACTAATCCTAATACGACTAGGAGACAGACATTGGCAATTACTGCGTAAGCTAAGTTCCAACCCGCTGTTTCTTTTCGTGCAAACCGTCCTAATAATGCTATTAAGACAGCACCAGCAATGAGGATTATTATTGGTAGTAACCATATAATGTTCATTGTTTTTTTAGCCTCCAAAGATTTTACTGACTGCTTCAGTCACGAAAACTAGGACACTCTTTGGGAAGATTCCGATAACTAAGCTTAAGATTGCAAGGATAACTAATGGAATCCACATTGATGGACTTGGATCCTTGACATCTTTGAATTCTTCTTTTTCCGGTCCTAGAAAGACGTTCTTCATAAAGAGAAGGACGTAAGTCGCTGTTAAAGCCGTTGAGAGTATAGCGAAAATTATAGCAATAATTCCTAAAGTACTATTTGCTTGTAAACCGCCTTGGAATATTATCCACTCAGACATGAAGCCTGCTAGTGGAGGTGTGCCTGCAAGACTTAATGCAGCAATGATTGCTACGATCGCAGTTATAGGCATTCTATAAGCTAGACCTCCTAGCTTTTTGATTTCCCTACCTTTGTGGTGACCAATTTGAGTCATAAGTATGCCAGCGACCATAAAGAGGGTCCCCTTAGCAAGAGCATGGCTCACGATATGGAATGTAGAACCAGTTGAACCGAAAAGCTCGAAGGTTCCTAAACCAAATAAGATGTAGCCCATCTGTGAGATAGATGAAAAAGCAAACAATCTTTTGGTGTCTTTTTGTGCTAAAGCCATAAGGCCACCGTAAAGCATAGTGAATACTGCGAAACCAATTAGCACCCAGCGCATCCAACCTCCCATTCCTTCCTCGCCAAATATGCCTGTGCATATTCTGAGGATACCATAGGCAGCTGTTTCTATCATGACACCACTTAGGATAGCACTAATTGGAGTTGGTGCTTCACCATGAGTGTCAGGTAACCAGGTGTGTATTGGGAAGATCGCCATTTTCACACTGAAACCGAGCAACATTAGAATTGTTAATAATCTAATGATATTTGCAGGGGCACTTATTCCTGTTGAAATTAATGTTGCAATATTAAATGTTCCACCAAAAGCCCAGAGACCACCAATACCGATTAAAATTGCCATTGCACCTACATGTGTGAAGATGAAATATTTGAAAGCAATTTTCACAGCGTTTGGTTTTGATCCCCATTTAGCAATGATGAAATATGATGGTATCAACATTAATTCCCAGAATACATAGAATTGTGCCAAATCACCAGCAAGTACTACTCCAACCATTCCTGCAATATAAAGGACTAGTAGAGCATAGTACCCACCTTGACTTTCTTCGTTCTTCATATATCCAAAGCTGTAAGATACTGCAGCTAATGATAATATGAAGATGATTGCCACCATTGGGAAGCTTAAACCATCAGCTACTAATGAGAAACCAATGTCAATTGTTCTTGAACCAATTGTGAAATTGATCCAATCCCAACCTTCGAAAACATCGGAACCAGTACTTGTTACTCCAAGAACGTCTCCTATTGTTAAGGTAAAGAAGACTGCGGCTATAAGGACAGATACTAATGCTGACCATTTTGCTGCTTTATCATTCCACTTACCTAGAAGGAAGATAACTATTGGTGCTCCTAGTAGAATAGCCAAGGAAATAAATAGTGTAGATTCAAACATTGTTCTTCATTTCCTCCTAAAGTGTGAATAATAATATCGCCAGTAGGATTATTGCTCCTAATAGCATATAGATGAAATTCACTGAAAGAATTCCTGTATGAGTCTTTCTGAAAACTTCACCCGACTTCATGGTTCCAGAAGCGATGAGATAATTCGATCGGTCAATAATCTTCAGATCGATGTATTCATAAGCTAGTTCTGAGAATCGCTTGAATTTGCGTATGCACCAGTAGATTGCTGTATTCATATACCATCTCTTATAGAGGAAGGTGTTAATACCACGCATGAATTTGCTCTTTTCTTGGATTTTACCTGCATCCCATTTTCTTCCAATATAGAAGAAGTATGCTGGTAAGCCACCTGCCAACAAAATACCTAGAGTAATCCAGAATGTTGGAGGTTTGAATCCAAATGTATGTCCTAAGAAATGACCATATTCAATGGGTATTATTTCGGGATTTAAGATACTTGGGAACCACTCATTGTGAGACATGAAATTCATCACAATTGGTGATAACCAACCCAAAGCGATTGTTCCAACAGCTAGTATAACTAATGGAATCCACATTGTTGGACCAGTTTTATGTAGATGACCGCCTGATTCTTTCTCAACATGCTTGACATTTTCTGTTTTCTCACCAAAGAAAGTTTTTCCTAGGAATCTGAGAGTATAGAAGATTGTCATTGCAGCTGATATGGCAGCTACAGCTAAGAATATCCATCCGAAAGAATTGCCATGTTCACCTAATTCCCAGCAAACGCCAAAGACTGACTCCTTACTGAAGAATCCACCCAATGGAGGTATTCCAGCAAGTGATAAACCACCTATAAGCATTGGCCAGAAGACTTTAGGCATATCTTTTCTCAGACCACCCATTTCATCAACATATTTGGAATGGACAGTATGAATAACAGCTCCCGCGGAAAGGAATAACAATCCTTTGAATACTGCGTGTGATAACATATGGAATGAACCTGCAAAGTAGCCAGTTACACCTAGCTCACCAGTTAACAAACCACCAGCACCAAGCCCAATAAACATGTAACCAAGTTGTGAGATGGTACTGAATGCTAGTATTTTCTTTAGTTCTGTTGCAGCCATACCCATTGTTGCTGCCATAAATGCTGTGAAAGCACCGACAGCTGCGACAACTAGGAAGTAAATTTGTAGTGAATTGTGTCCAAGTTGGTGATAGCCAATATACCACATTGGATAAGTTCTAGCAACCATGTAGACACCTGCTTTAACCATTGCAGCTGCATGTATCAGAGCTGAAACGGTTGTGGGTCCTGCCATAGCTTCTGGTAGCCAGAATTGCAGTGGAAATTGTGCTGATTTACCTATAGGTCCACCAAAGATCAATAGTGCAGTTAAGACAAGGATTCTGTCATTAGCTAGATTAGTCATCCAAGCTGTGTTACTAAGAAGTGACATATAATTGAAAGTTCCAGCATAAGCAAAAACAATCATAATACCAGTCAACATCATTACATCACCAATTCTGGTTGTAACGAATGCTTTTAGACCAGCATGTGAATTATAATCACCTTCTGTTTCTTCACGAATGGTGAATTCTCTTGGGTCTTGTTTTTCCTTCTTTGTGAAGAAATACCCAATTAAGGCATATGAGCAAAAGCCGACAATTTCCCAACCAACAAATGATTGTAATAAATTGTTAGACATTACGAGGAAAACCATTCCTCCAATGAACAATTGCATTAAGAACCAATATCGGTTAAGATGTTTATCGTCTTTCATGTAACCCACACCATATATCATGATCATTGTTCCTACACCAGTAGCAAAGCAAGCGATCATAACTGTTAGTGGGTCAACCAGTACTCCGAATTCTACTCCATAAGTACCTCCACCAAGTCCGAAGAACCATTCAGTTTGGAATAATTCTACACCAGTGTCTCCATTGAAGACATCAACAACTAACAGGAGACTGAAAATGAATGCAATAAATGAAGTTGCTACTGCCATCCAATCACGGATGATAAAGAGAACTTTCTTTATGCCTTCTGCTTTTAGTAAACCTGCAATCCAACCAATTACTGGAGTAATTAATGCACCAGCAAAAGGAATAGCCCAATTTAATATTGCAGCTGATTCTAGTATCATTGTTTTGTATCTCCTAGTGTTTCAATTGTGATAATCTTCTTGAGTTCAATGTAGCGTGCATCCTATAGGCTTGAATTATCAAGGCTAAAGCAACACCAGCTATACATCCTCCAACACAAATGCTGATAATAACAACAGCATGAGGTAAAGGATCAACTAATCCATTTGCTCCAAAGATGTTTGAAAATACAATGAAGTTCAAATGAGCTGCATCAAGCAGCAGTTCAATAGCAATCAAGAATTTAATCATGTTTTGTTTCGAGGTTAGGCCATAGATGCCTATAGCAAGAAGCAAAATTGAGAAAATCAAAATGATGTATATGTTATCAAATGGAATTTCAACTGCCATGTCTATCCTGCCTCCTCAAGTTCTTCCGCATCTTTTCGTTCAAGAATGACGAATTTGTCAGTCTCACACATTTCAGTACGGAATTCTGCACATTGGTCTTCGATTCCTTTAACAACTGTAGAAGCTGCTTCAGAAGCGACCAACAATATGATACCCACAATAATGATATCAACACCTCTGGCTTCCCAAAGAAGATATCCTACTGCTTCACCGATGTCCTTAAAGGTAACATCAGACCCTCCAATGAAGGTATAATCACCTCTAGAATTATCAGCAGTATCATCTAGTCGTAAACCTCGATCATTCGTTCCTTCAGGATCATAGAAGTCCCATAATCCGAACATCATAAATCCAACGATACCAAGAACGAGGACTATGCTTGAAGCGAATATAAGATATTTTCTCATTTTCTTGTTCATGCAGATGTTTCCTCCTTAGTATCATCTTCTCCGAATAATCGATCTAAATCCTCTGCTGGTTCTCCGGTTTCGAATCTCTCAGTTAAAGCAACTGTGGAGATAAGTAACACTGTAACAGCTCCTCCATAGATCATTAGTTGAAAGAGAGCGACCCACGGAGCATTAAGGATCCAGAAGACACCAGCCAAAGCTATACTAACAACAGCTAATGCAATTGCTGCATAGATTAGATCTCGCAATTCAATTGCAAAAATTGCTGCGATAACCGTAATGACTAGTAAAATGATCAATAATATTGTATTGACATCCATATTTCTTGCACATCCTTTAGTTCGACACGTGTGTCTCTCTTAGCTTTCTTCCTCCTTTGGAGACTCTTCAGTAGCTTCTTCTTTTTTAACTAATGAAGGATCTTCTGTTGAGTAGATGATCATTTCATCTTGTTTGAAAGCTGATAGTTCAATGTAATCAGTAAGAACTAATGCATCGTATCTGCACGCGTCTTCACAGAGACCACAGAAAATGCATTCGCCGAGGTTAATAACTGGTCTTTTACCTGTTTTAGTAATTTCTGAAGGAACCATTACAATTGCTATAGGTGGACAAGCTCGTTCACAAGCTCTACAACCTGTACACAGAGTAATGTCTAAATAGTGCGCACCTCTGAGTCCTACCGCAGGTTTAACTCCTGGTTCGAAAGGATAATCAATGGTCGCTTTCTTTCGTGAGAAAGCGTTTCTCAATGCTTCCCAAATAATTACTGCTGGTCTTGTCATGTGTCATCAAATCCTCCTTTATGTTGCCCCTCCAGGGAACAACGCTTCAAATTTGCTCCACAGTGTATTATCTAACCATGGAACCCAGAAGAATGTAACAATCATTAATCCAAGACTTACAGGGATTAACCATTTCCATGAAAATTCTAAGAATTGTTCGATTCGTAGCCTTGCCATTAATGCTTTCATAGTCGAGAAAACAAGAACGATCAAGGTAGTCTTAATTGCAAATATTAAAGCATAATATGCCATTCGTATAGCACCTACCCACATAACACCACCTGGTTGAGCTAAGGAAGCTCCTGTACCTAACCAGTCAGCAAAAGCGGGTATCCACATTTCAACTCCTATTGGTCCACCTAAGAATAAGGCAGCACCAAGTCCAGCTGCGTACACCATTTGTAAGTCAGCAGACAATCTGAAGAATGCTAACTTCTTTCCAGAATACTCAACTTCCCATCCACCGACAATTTCTGTTTCAGCTGTTGGTATATCAAATGGACTTCTTTCTAATTCTGCTTGAGATGAAAGCAAGAATATCAAGAAGAAGATTACCATTGGTAAGCTGAATATAACTGGTCTGTGGTGTTCGAGTTGCCATGTAACTATTCCTGCAACAGACAAGCTTTCAGTTCGTAATGCTACAGCAAACATTGCCATGAGAATTGGTATTTCATAGCTTAGTAGCTGTGAAGCAGCACGCATTGTTCCAGGCATCGCCAACCTATTGGCAGAGAACCATCCTGCAAGGTAAATGACTAAAGCTAAGATTGTAGTTAAGAATGATAGCAATAATAAATCTGCTTCAAATGAGAGAATTCCACTTAGGTTAACAATTGGAACAAATAACAATGCTAGTAAAGGAATTGTTAATCCAATAACTGCAACGATTCTCATTCCCCATTTATCAGCAGCTTTTGGTTCGATATCTTCATTTGCCAATAGCTTGAGGAAATCTGCTAAAGGTTGTAAAATACCTTTAAAGCCTGTATGCAAAGGACCTATTCGGTCTTGCAGAGCAGCATAAAACTTCCGATCAATCCATTCATCAAATAATGCTATTGAAATACAGAAGCCTATTCCAGGGAAGAAAAGTATCCCCAATATTAGTAATAACCATTGTGCCCATACTGCTAACATTATTTCTTCCACCTTTTGTTTTTGGCATTCCATTCTCTGGAATATTTTCGTAGTTGGTCAAAATTCCATGTCCAAACTTTTGATTTTCTTCGGTCTTTGTTGATAATAGTTATCATTCTGTCTTCACAACTGAAGCAAGGATCAATTGAAGCTAATGATATTGTAGAATCAGCAATGTAGTCTCCTTTCAACATTTCACTAACTGAAAGTATGTTAGCCAATGTTGGAGTAGTAATTTTCAATCTGTATGGTTTGTTTGTATTATTTGACCAAAGGTAGTGAATCAGTTCACCACGAGGAGCCTCTGTTCTTGAGAGAATTTTAGCTTCTGGAATCTTCCTTGGTGGTTTAGCAAAAACAGGTCCATCTGGCATGTTCTCAACTAACCATATAATGTATTTACAAGCCTCAATAGTTTCAATCAAACGAACAACAACTCTTGAGAATACATCATTTGTATCATAAGTCACAACTTTGAGGATATCTCTCAAAGCACCCTTATAAGCACTATAGGGATCATCATATCGAATATCAACAGCTAGTCCAGATGCACGTGCAGTAGGACCACAAGTACAAAGTTCTTTGGCTTTGCTTGGTAAAAGAATACCAACACCTTGTGTTCGTAAACGAATTGTATCTTCTTTAAGACAGATTTCAACATACCTATCTAATCTCTCAATGGTTAGATGCATATACTTGATAGTTTTGTCCAATTGTTCTTTGGTCATGTTTCTTCGTATACCACCGATTTCATTGATACCATAGTTGACTCTGTTGCCGGTTATTTCTTCTAAAAGATCCATAGATAATTCACGATCACGCCATGAAAGCATAAATAATGTATCAAAACCAATTTCATGGGCAGCTATGCCTAACCAAAGTATGTGGCTATGAACTCGTTCTAATTCAAGTATAATTGTTCGTATGTATTGTGCTCTCTCTGGTACTTCAAAGTCATGTTTGCTAAGTATTCCTTCTACAGCATTTACCAATGATATAGAATGTACATGACTACAAATACCACAGACACGCTCTACCAAAGTGAGATTCTGGGAATAGGTTTTTGTTTCAGCTAATTTCTCAATTCCACGGTGAACATAACCAATTCTTGGAGTAACATTAACAATGATTTCTCCTTCAACTTCTAATAAGAAATGTTCTGGTTCTTTCAATGCAGGATGTTGAGGACCAAGAGGAATTTCCATAGTATTGGGCATGCAAGCAGCACATCCTGTTTTTGGGCTTGCGACTTTAATTTTCTTTTTCGCCAATCTATCACCTCATTTTTTAGCCTTTTTTGCGGCTTCTTCCTTTTGTATTTCCAGCAGGAAGTCTTTACGCAATGGGTGTACCCCATCTGGAAAATCTTCTGGTAAGATAAGACGACTAAGGTCTGGATGCCCTTCAAAAAAGATACCCAGTAAATCGTGTGTTTCACGTTCGAAAAATTGCACCCCTGGAATTACCTCTGAAGATGAGGTTAATTTTGGGTTATTATAATCAGCACAATCCACACGTAAATTCATGGTTACTGCAGTTTCCCCGTTGTGAGGTGGTATGATATCAAAATGATATATACAAGCAATTACTTTTTCTGGCGTATCAACACCTGAAATAGCAACCATATGCCAAGCATTCCATTTTTCCTTGGCAAAAGCAAATACCTCTAATTGGTCGGGGTCAGCAACTTTGATATTAACTCTCCTTAGGGCTGGTATTTCTGCCTCGAGAATCTTATCTCCAAATTGACTTTTCAATGCGTCAATTACCTTTTGTTCTCTTTTCGTATCACTCATTATATAGCAAAAGCCTCCTTATCTTTTATATGACTCTTTAAGTCAATCTCCTTCGGAGTTATAACAGGGGTATCTTTGCCCTGTAATTTTGCTAACAATTGAGCAATGCCGAAAATGATCGCCTCTGGCTTAGGAGGACATCCAGGGATATAGATATCTACGGGGATAACCGTATCAATTCCCAAACAAGGAATGTAGCTATGTCTAAAAATACCACCACTACAAGCGCAAGCGCCAATAGCAATAACAAATTTAGGATCTGGTGTCTGTTCCCATAATAGCTTAAGACGACTTTTCATTTGTTGGGTTGCGGGTCCTGTCACTACTAAGACATCTGCATGTCTAGGGCTGCCTTGAATAAGTATTCCAAGGCGTTCCACGTCGTATCTAGGAGTTAAAACATCGACTACTTCGATATCGCATCCGTTACAACCTCCTGTATTAACATGAATTATCCAGGGTGACTTCACTCGCGCCCAATTGACTATCTTCTTCAGAACCATAGTAATTTTTCACCTTCTGAGTGATATCACTCCTAAAAGTCCAATACCAGCGAATATTGCTGCTACTGCACTAAATTCATACCCTTGCTTAAGGGTCACCATAGCGGTTGCTAAGACGAATGCTAATATATCAAAAATAGTGAAATAGATAGCAAAGATGAATACATTGGGATAGAATTGTGATTGACCACCTTCCAAGTCTTCTCCGCATGCATAGCTTTTCAGCTTTTCTGGTGTAGGGTTTCGGGGGGCCATCCGTCGACCTAAAAAGTATAATAGTAGTACGGCAACCAGGACTAAAACTAATGCAATCCAAAGTATATACGGTTCAGTTACACTTGCCAATTTGCATCGCCTACATTATTGAATTAAACATTCAATTCCCTAACTTTTGTTAGCAAACATTAAAAGCTTTTTGCTTATTTTATTTTTCGCTTTTAGATTGTAAAGTTGATTGCAGAATGGTATTATTAACAATTGTTGAAATTAAAATATTAATTAATCACTCTATACTATTTCATCTATCTATTCTCAACTAAAAACCATTCAACATTAACAATTAACTAATTTTAAATATGAAGTACTTTTCTTATAATGTTCGTACTGAAAAGATACGAGATGTGACTTTGTGAAACCATCAACAGTTTATTACTATAAAAATGTCAAGAATCCTAAGGCTGGTTACAACAAATTCTTCTCTATGATTGCAGAAGAAGCTGATGTTGAAGAACCAATAGGAATTAAGATTCATTTTGGTGCGCAAAATAATGATACCCATATTGACCCTAAGCAACTAAAAGACATAAAGAAGTACTTCAAAAGACCAATATTTGTAGAAAGCAATTGCCTCTATCAAGGTCGTAGACATAGAAGTGATGAACATATCAAGATAGCTCATGAACATGGATTTGATTTTTTACCTATAGACATTCTAGATGGTGATGTTGGTTTAGATTACGAAGAAATTGAGATAAATACAAAAAACACCAAAAAAGCACTGATGAGCATTGGTCTTAGGGATTATGATAATCTCATTTCTATTGCTCATTTTAAAGGGCATATAGCTGCTGGTTTTAGTGGAGCTTTGAAGAATTTAGGGATGGGACTAGGTTCTAGAGGTGGGAAGATGGATATGCACGCAGGTGTTTCTCCTCGAGTCAATGCTGATAAATGCACAGCATGTGGAACATGTGCTGAGGAATGCATTGCAGAAGCAATTGATGTAGGCGATTATGCGATAATTGACCCTACAAAATGTATTGGTTGCGCAATGTGTATTGCTGTTTGTCCAGAGAGGATAATCAGAGTCCCAATGAGAAATCGCACAGCAAACGAATTCCTTGAAAAAGTGGCTGAGTATGCATATGCAGGAATTATGGGGCATAATTGGTGGTATATTAATGCCTTAACTAACATTACTATGAAATGTGACTGCATGCGTATAAAACAAGAACCATTCATGGATGATATAGGAATACTTTACTCAACAGATCCCATTGCAATAGATCAAGCGTCAATAGATTTAGTTATTATAAAAAATGATTTAGTTAATCCTTTTAATGTTAATCTTAAAACCAGTCAGCACATTCTGAAATATGGTGAAAAACTAGGTTTGGGCAAAAGGGATTACGTGCTGGAATATATTGAGTGATTGTGAAGTATAATAACCCAATTCAATATTTGATGCGTAATTACAATAAATTATAAAATAGTTATCTGCTATGAAAATACTAATTAAAATTACTTATAGGTTAATCAAGGACTTAATAAAAATGACCGCAGAAAAGAAAAAACAAAAGCAAAAATTAACGGTAACACCCGAATTTACACTTAATGATGATTTCGAACCATTTAGCGAATATGATAGCATTTTTGGTAGAGTTAAATGGGACAAGTCTATGAAAGCCTATAAGATATTTATGTATGATAAAGTTGCAGAAATTTTAGATAAAAATCAAGTTGGCTATACTCAGATAGATCATGCTATGGCTATAGCTTCTTGGACTGTGCATGACTACTTTAGAAATGCTTTTTCATGGGAGAAAATGGGTTCTCCAGCAAACATTATGCCTGGTACAGAGCTTAAGAAATATGATGTTAATAAAGATAATATTGATAGAATAACCAAAACAATAAAAGCTGTTACGAAATCTTTTGGCGCAGATATGGTTGGTATTGCAGAATATAACCCAAACTGGGTCTACACTGAAGATAGAGCTGAAACTGCAATATACATGCCAGAAGGAATTACAGCAGTCATAGCTATTGGAACAATCATGGATTCAGATACCATTAGTACATCACCATCAATGACTCAAGGTTTTGCTAGTGGTATGGGGTATTCTCAAATGGCATTTATTGTTTCATCTCTTGCTGAATTTATTAGAGGCTTAGGATATACTGCGATTCCTACAGGCAATGATACCGCGCTTTCAATTCCAATAGCTGTTGAAGCAGGGTTAGGTCAAGTAGGTCGTAATGGTTTATTAACAACAAAGGAACATGGTGCTCGTGTCAGACTTTGTAAAGTTTTTACTGATATTCCACTCTTGTTTGATGAGAAAGTTGATTTTGGACTAACAGATTATTGCCAAAGGTGTAAAAGATGTGCAGAAGCATGTGAAAATGAGGCAATCTCCTTTGATAATGAGCCTTCCTTTAAAACTTACAGCAAATCAAATAACAAAGGGATTTATAGATGGGCAGTAAATGTTGACAAGTGTTATGAGTTTTGGGTTGACAATGGAGGAGAATGCTCTACTTGTATTGCGGTTTGTCCTTTTAATGCACGAAGTGGCAAAGTGTTCACTGATCCTGCTGATTATTGGAAAAAGAGGTTAGCTGAACAATAATAATGGAAACTGGTGATTAATAATGAACACTAATGAAACTAACAGTCCAGCAAAAATAGAAGAAGAATTATTCAGATTAATCCAAAACGAAATTGGTAATGTGAAATTTCTCACAGAAACATTCGTTCATGAAAACAGCTACGAATCTGGTAAAATTATTTTCAATAAAGTTCAAAATGAGTTGTTTGTTCAAAATCTCCTCATATTTCCTGTTCTTTTCAATCAAGTCTTTCCACATATTGATAATGAATTTTACATTCCTACTTTAATTGAGATATTGAAACATAAGAAAATCGATCCAAGGATTCGCTTGCAAGTTACTCGATTATTAGGCTGGAAAGGATCTGAAGCAAAAGAAGCAATTCCACATTTAGTAGATTATTTCAAAGGTGAATCAGAAGTAAATCTCTTTACAGCAATAGCTCTAGCAGAGATGGGATATGAAAAATCCAATGAATTAATTCCCACAATGCTGATTGCTTTAAAGAAAGGAAAACTCTACACAACCAGAATAAATGCTGCTCGAATTCTCATTAGAGATAAAAACAACTTAAAAAACATCCTCCCAAACCTAATAGATGCACTAGAAAATGATCAAGATTTTAGAGTTCGACAAAAAATAGCTCGATACTTCGGAGAGATTAATGATCCTTCAGCTAAAAAAGCACTAACAAAAGCTTACAAATCTGATTCTCATCCAGTCGTTCGAACTGTTGCTCATACATCATTAGATGATCTTAAAAAACTTTGATTTTTTAGCTATTTAAAAGCTAAATTGCCCAGTGTCTCATTGAGTTAAACTGAAAACTCCAATGAGCTGGTGCAATTTTGATATCTATTGTAATTCCGGTATTTAACGAGGAGGATAATGTTAATCCTCTTTACAAGTCAATTAATGAAGTCATGACAAAAATAGGAGAACCTTTTGAAGTTATTTTTGTTGACGATGGTTCTAATGATAGAACACTTTTGCATTTACAAAAAATACTTACTAATGGAGATGCAAATGGAAATCTACGAGTTCTCGAATTGCAACGAAATTATGGGCAAACTCCTGCGTTATTAGCTGGATTGGCTTTTGTAAGAGGTGATTTAGTTGTTACAATGGATGGTGATTTGCAGAATGATCCTCGAGACATTCCAAAGATGTTAAATGCACTTACTGATGAATATGATGTTATCTGTGGTTGGCGAAGAAATAGACATGACAATATCTTCAAGAAATTTCCTTCCAAATTCAACAATTTTCTAAATAGAAGATTAAATGATGTTGATATTCATGATTCAGGTTGTACTTTAAGACTATATCGAAAAGAAGCAGTGGAAAACTTACAACTTCATGCTGAAGGTCATCGCTATATCCCAGCTATACTTGCAAAGCAAGGTTTCAAATTAGGTGAAGTTGAAACAAATCATCGATCAAGAACAATGGGAAAAACAAAATATGGTTTTAAGCGATTATTCAGAGGGTTTATTGATTTAACAACATTAAACACCATAAACAAGTGGGGTAAAAAACCAAGTCATTTGTTTAGTTTATGGGCAAGTCTCTTTTTCCTAACAAGCTTTTTATGTTTTACTTGGGCGCTTTTAGAGAAATTTGCTTTCTTCAGGATTTGGGATTTATATGAAACATCAATTGACATTGTATCAAACTCAATTCTTACATTCAGTTTACTATTACTAGTATTTGGCATTTTATTCATACTCATTGGGTTTATTAGTGAATTATTAGTAAGAAGAAATACTGATAGCCATAGCTCATACAAAATCAAGAAAATTTGGAGTGATAGTGAAGGAAGAAGTGCACTAAATTGATGGTGTTGTTTTTCTTAGCAATTATAGAATCGCTTTTCAGATTACACTTGGAAGTTCATAAAGGAGTTACAAAAGAGAAAAAAAGTAGTTTTGAAAAAAAAGAAGAAAGATTAAGGAATTACTTACTCAGTATAAGCAATTCCATCTCTACCAATTTCTCCATCCTTCAATTCAATAGTTCTATATCCATCACGAATTAGTGTAATATCATGTGTGGCAATAATGAAGGTAGTACTAGTATTTTCATGTGTCTTATAGATTTCATCCATCGCTTGAATTGCTAATTCTGAATCGAAATTTGCAGTTGGTTCATCTAGAATAACTATTGGAGGAGACTCTGAGCTGGCAATTGCCAGTGTGGCTCTCTGCAACTCCCCACCTGATACTTCTAATGGGAAGGAACTCTTTCGATGAAGGATTTGATATTTCTTCAAGTGTTCATCATTTCTTTCGGAAACATCTTTTGCTTTTAACCGTTTCAATGCGAATATATCTTTGAGAAAGAAATTGTCATCAATGGATAGAAATGGATGTAAATTTCCTTGTTGAGAAACTAAACCCATATTCATTCTTCGATAATCTGCTTTTTGTGCTTCTGTTAGCTTACTAAAGTCTGTTCCATCGAGGATTATTGTTCCAGTAGAAGAGCTTTCAAGCCCTGCAAGGAGTTTAATTATAGTTGTTTTACCTGATCCACTTGGTCCAACTATGAAAAGCATTTCGTTCTTGTAGACAGAGAAACTAACATTTCTGAGTGCTTGAACCTCACTTCCATTTCCTCTATAGATTTTTGACAAATTCTGTACGTCGATTAATTTCTCTTTCTTGCTGGAATAATCTTTTGAAAGAGGATTAAGCAACAATGATTTTCTTCGCACTTGTATTTCTTCTAGAACAACTTTTTCTGTTTTGAGTCCTTGGGGATGGGTTAATGCTGTTTGTCCACTTTCAGCTAACTCGAAATCAACTTCTTTCTTAACTTTGAGTGATTGTATAACTAGGTCGGGTATTCGAACGTTATTTGATGAATCAATTTGCCCTCTAAATTTCAATGGGAAACTTGTTTTTCCATTTCGTAATTTTTGTTCTTCTATAGAAATCATGGAAGTAACTCGACCATCATGTATCTCACAACTTTTATCAACGCCATCATAGAATCTTGGATCATGACTTACAACCAATATTGTTGTACCAAAAGTATTGGATATTTCTCTGAGCAAATTTTTTACTTTTTCAGTATTCATACTATCGAGTTGTCCAGTAGGTTCATCGCATAGCAAAATAGGAACGTTTTTAGCTAATACACATGCAATTGCTGTTCGAATCATTTCCCCTCCTGAGAGAACTCGAACTTTGCGATTAGCTAAATGATCAATCCCTAATTTCTCAAGAATGGTTTTATTTCTTTCTCTAAAATCAGTAGTATCACCGTAAACAAGGCTTGTTGAAAATTCCATATTTTTCTCAACTGTTGCATCTAAGAATAGTGTCCGTTCAGGAAATTGATCAACTAGACCAATTGTTGTTAAGCGATACTTGTTTAAAGAATTTTGAGACATGAGTTCAAGCTCATGTCCGGCTACTTTACATTCACCGCTTGAGATTTTTTCCAAACCAGCCAAGATATTGATGAGAGTTGTTTTTCCTGATCCGCTAGGTCCTACAATTGTGACTATTTCTCCTTTGTTTATAATTAAGTCACAACCTCTTAACGCTGGGATTCGTAAACCATGTTCTTCATCTTCAAATATTTTAATTAAATCTCTACAACTAATCATTCAAATCACTCCTGTTTTATTGGTCTGTAACTTTTCACAAGAGGTATAATTCTTGTAAACCATCCTATGAATAGGACAATCATTACTACAATGGCTGATGAAATAATCAACCACCATGGTTGCCATGGTACGAATTTCTTATATACCTCAGCAATATTCAGAATAAAACTACTGAAATTATTGATGATTGGAATAGCTATGCCCATAGAAACTATTAATGGAAATAGAACCACTAGAACAAGTTCAATAGTAAAATTACCCCAGATTAGTCTTCGTTTTGCACCTATTTGAGTTTCTGATTCTATAATTCGTAATCTTTGTTTGTAAATATTGATTGCATTGATACTACCGAAGAGAAAAATAGCTATAGTAGTTACAATTGTACTAACAAAAAGAAAAGTATTAGCAAAGTTGTTGATATTCTCCAGAATAATTTGTTCCTTATCTTCACGAGTATAAGCTATATAACCGAATTTTGTGAATATCTCTTCTTTGATTTTTGTAGTGTTCGCATTCGATTCTGTTTTAATTAGAAGATAACCATTTGTGGTTATTTGGTTATCAGATTTGTTCAAGATCATTTGGGAAGTTACTTTGTTCATAATCATATCAAAATATGTTTTTTCACCAAAGAGATATTTGTCTTCTAGATCTACGACAAGTCTGGTTAATAGTGGATAATAACTGAAATCATTAACATAAATCATGTTTAATGGTTCATATTGTTCTTCTGTAATCAAAGTAGTTTTGAAAATTGCTCCATTGTCATAATTATTTTCTTGAGCATATTTTCGACTCATTAAATAAGTTAGGTTTGTATCAAGTTGTGCAATATCATTTTTTGTGTAACCATCCTCTAATACTTCTGTAAAGTTAACTATGTTAAGGTATTCTGTGACATTATGTATCACATTAAATCGTATTTCATATTCATGATAATTCACGAAATCGTATTTATAAATCTGCATTTTGATAATATTCACTTCTGTTACTTTTTCCACTCCTTCTATTCTTGATATATTATCTTTCCATTTATTGTTATTAACATTCCAACCTTCAATTGCAATATCAGCACAACCAACTGAAAGATTAGCTTCAATATGAGCATGAGAAGCTATAGATTTAGTCATAATAAGTCCAGGGATGATTCCTAATCCCAAAATAAAAATAGCCATCATTGTTCTCTGATAATTCTTACCATATATTGATAGATGTTTCAGTGCTAAAGTGAAATAGCTTTTTATTGATTTCCATGTTAAAATACCGATTGATCTCCAAATAAGTGTGACAAGACGTGTTAACACACAACCACAAAATACTTAAATATTTAGAACAATATATATTTTTTTAAACTATGAGGTGACTAAAAAATGGTTAAAACAAAAAAATATCCAATGCTCTATGAGAGTAAAATACTAAACGATTTTTTCACTAAAGAGAAGATAACTACTACTCAGAAACAGGTTTACATCTCAAGAATAGGATTATACCTGCAATGGAGAAAGATTACTTTAGCAGCATTTATAGATCTGCTAAAAGAAGATTCGAAAGCAGAAGAGAAAACACTCAATCAATATGCTGAATACTGTAGCAAAAATAAGAAAATTAAATATAGTTCTAATTATGCTTCAGCAGTTAGAAGATTTATAAGATTTCTAGGTTACAAAATCGATTCGCAATTATCAGCCATCAGAAAGAGAGAGAAACTAATCTTTTTCGATGATGATCCAATGATGGAACAATTTTTAGATTTATATCGAAATAGTGACTATTCAGAATCACATACAAGAAGAGCAAATAGATCGCTAAATGAATTTTGTCTTTGGTGTGGAAAAACACCAACTCAAATAGCAAAAGAATTAATCACACCTGAAGAACTTACTCAATTACTACTAAAATTCAAAAATGTAAGGACAAAAGATAACGATAAATTCGGTTGGAACAAACTTCTAAATTCTACCTGGCAACTAAAGCTTCAGGCAATTCAATATTTTTACCTGAGGATTCATATACCTTCAGTTCGTGATTTGTTATTAACAAAAGAAAAGAAGGTTCGTAAAGATGGCACAGTTAGAGGAATGAGACTAGATAAGCGATCAATGATCACTAAAGAAGAGATAAGGAAATTATTAGATTCACTCTCAAATTATCGGCAAAAAGCGATTGTTTCAGCTTTATTCGAATCAGGACTTTCTATTAGTGATTTACTCGAGATAAAATACTATCAAATAAAAGAGAAAACAGATTTTGATACTCTCGAGAACAATCCAAAAGCAATTAGCTTTTATCATATTCGACAGAAAACACAGGTCGGATTCTTTGCATGTTTTGGAGAGAATGCAATTCGTTATATTACTTTACATTTGAAAGAGAGAAAGCAATTATATAAAAAAGAGATAGAAGATACTGAGTATGTTTTTTCTTGTAATAAACAACCAAATTCGAAATCTCATGCAGGAGCTATTAGAGTTATTTTGCATTCTAAAACAGAACAATTAGGAATTGACAAAATCCGACTGCATGATTTTAGAAGAACTTTTAGCACGTTAGCAACTAGGACAGGGAAATTATTAGAACATCAAATAAGAAGTATGATGGGACATTTAAATGTCTCAATGGGACAAGTCTATGATGTATCAAAAGAAGTTGAAGTCTTAGAAGATTATCTAAAAATCTATGATGAATGTTTCAACATCACTTATGATGATCTAAAATATCAATCACTCGAGGC
>JAUVZH010000425.1 GCA_030602675.1 Candidatus Heimdallarchaeota archaeon
CACTTGCTCGTTTTTTTATTTTAATTACATAGCGAAGATAGATAATACCAATTATCATATAAAGTATAGGAGCTGATTCGCCAATGAAACTCACAGTGGAGCTCACAAAATTACTAGTCATTTGTAAAATTCCTGTAAACATTATAAGAATAATGGCTATTGTACTTCGTTTTGAATATGGTTCTTCATTCTCAAACATCTCGAGGTAAATTATCAGTAAGATTATTGCTCCACCAAAAAATATGTGAGCAAACAGCATTGGTATCACTCCCCAAGATTCTGAAAATAAAAACTCAAAGAAAATAAATGATAAAATATTTGATATGAGAAACAAAGCTATTGACCAAATTAATGGTTTCAGAACTGTGTTTCTACTTTTACTGTAGATTACTAGAAATCCGATTATAATAATTGATTCGATGAAAATTAGTACCAGGTTCAACAAGGGAGTAATTCCAAATAAAGCCATTTTTACCATCCATCCAAACCAATAAAACATATTAAATTGTGATGATTTCTTCTAAAAGGGTTTAGAAATTGATATTTGTTGTTTGGTTAAATTAAAGCACTAATCCGACTTTCTTTCTGATTACAGAAGTAAAGAATTTAACAGATAAGGAATGATTAAACGGTAGTTAAAATTTCATTACATCTATTTCCAACGATTTGATAATCATGCAAGCTATAGACATATTATGGATTACTCTAACTTGTTTAGGGGCATATTTGCTAGGTTCTATACCCTTTTCTGTCTGGATAGGACGAGTAGTTAAAGGTATAGATTTACGTGAGCATAATACTGGCAATCCAGGTGCAGTTAATGCCATCAAGACTTTCGATACTGCAGTCGGTTTACCAATCATGCTACTTGATGTTTTCAAAGGTTTTCTAACGATTTTTCTAATTGATAAGATCTATTCACTGCCACATTTTATAACTATAGATGGTAGAAATCCATTATACACAGTCATGTGCATTTCAGGTCCAGCACTTGCTGTTCTAGGTCATAATTACTCCATTTGGATAGGATTTGAAGGTGGACAAGGAATGGGTGTTTTCATGGGAACTCTTCTGTATATGAATCCACTAGTCTACATGGCATGTGGGATAGGTCTCATCATACCTGCAGGATTGTTTAAGAAATCAGGAAGAGTTTCAGGAGCAATTGGCGTCCTACTGAGTATACCCGCTGCTTTATTTATTCCAATTTGCCCTCCTTGGGTTGGTTTTCATTCAGACTGGGTATTAGGAATAAATGGTTTTGTCCATTTAACACAATGGATATTAGTTGCAGTAATGGTCTTGGCATTGTTTTCATCAGTATTGAAAAATATCTTCACTAAGTCAAGCATTGGTTCAACTAATTGGTTTACAAAAAATAGCTGAAGTAGGTTAAAGAAATTTGGATTGTTAACTCCAAATATTGACTTTTTTACCTACTCAATTTATGGGATTATCGATGATTCTATTGATTACTTCGCCAACCAGTTTTCGTCAAAGTTACCAATGTAGCTTATACATATTGCTTTAGGACCAGTATAGACTCCCATAATAGGGCTTGCTTCAGTATAATGTATTTCAACACCATTGCCGTTTGTTTCTTTCATTGTTTTGTACATTTTTCGAGTAATTTCGTGATGATTAATGTGTGTTATTATAACATCATTCGTTTCACATTGTTCCATAATTTTCGCACTAAAAGCATTCAAGTTTTCTGAAAGAGTTTTATTTCCTTTAAAGGTCTTAAGAGGATTCATTATTCCATCTTTCAAGTGAACAGATGGTATAACATTAAATGCTGATCCTAGCAATTTCTTAGCTCGACCAATTCTTCCTCCTTTGTACAAGTAGTTCAGATCATTCATAACAAATATAGTTCGTACTCGAGGATTAATTGATTCCAGTCTGCTAAGGATTTCCTCCTTGCTTTTTCCTGCTTTTGCCATTTTAGCTGCTTCAAGAGCTTGGATGCCCGTACCTGACATTGTGTGTTTTGAGTCAAAGACGGTTATATCTTTATCAGGAAATTTAGTTTTAGCAGCATTTTGAGCAGCTTGAACTATCCCTGACATTGCGGCACTTAGAAATATACCAATTACTGAATCAGCTTTCTTAAGTGCTTCTTCAAATGCTATGGCAATTTCACCAGGAGAAGGAATTGAAGTTTTAGGAAAATTATCCTTTGTAGTTGTAGCAAGTTTAGAACAAAATTCTTCCAAACTAATCGTGCTTTTTTCATTATGCCAAGTTCTATACACCTCATCACCAAAAAAAATCCTAAAAGGTGCAACAGAAATATCATATTCATCGATTATTGCTTGTGAAAGGTCACAAACACCACCAGTTACAATAGCTACTTTGTTCATAAAGCGTAAAGCTCCATATAGATAGTAATAGTTAGAAATCAAGCAAAGCTTGTTGCTTGTTCTGAAGATAAAAAAATGTGAATGACTATTTATATCTAGCTTATAGCACTTCGACAATATTATGTTCAGATAAACATTTGAATAAAAGGGTATAGTATTTGATAAATAGAAAAAGAAAGTAAGAAGTTAGGAGCTTCTTAATCTAGTCTTTCTTGTATAGAACAATACTGTAAATAAGCTTGCAAAAGTGAAGACAATTGTAGTTATAAATGCTATACTTGTTTCTTCAGTTGTTGGAAAATCATTGGGATCAAGAGGGTCTGTTCCAGCATCAATTTCCTCTTTGTCAGTAAAACCATCAGCATCAGTATCGTCATCATTTGGATCAGTGTCATATTGGTATTCTTCTAGATTTGATAACCCATCATCATCAAAATCAGAATTATGTGGATCAGTTAAATAATAATATTCACCTAAATTTGAAAGTCCATCACCATCTGGATCTCCTCCTGTCCAGCTGAGATCTGTGTTGATGGGAACATCAATTGCTCCATGTTCTGGATTTGGATTGTATGGTTCATATGGTGGATGATTAATC
>JAUVZH010000219.1 GCA_030602675.1 Candidatus Heimdallarchaeota archaeon
ACATTGCTTTCGCTACAGGATTAATTGTTTTAATAATCACACTAGTTTTAGTAGCTACTTTGAAAGGTGAGACTGTTTCTTATCTAGACATAGTATTTTATCCGTTGTTAGTTTATTTCATCTTTCAGCAAGTTTTAAGTGGTTTTGGATTTATTACTGGCTATATTCCAATAGCACAGAAAATTATCAATAGTTTAACTAAATCAGCAAAGAAGAAAGCTTACAGCGAAAAGGATATCCAAAAATTGGAAAAAGAACTTGAAAGATTAGATGAAGTTGAGAATAAGAACAAAGAAGAATATAAGAAATTGAATCATGAGTTAGACCAAAAAGAGAAATTAATTGAGGAAAAAATGGCTGCTGGAAGTTGGTCAAAAAGGAAAATTAAACGCGAAAAGGAAAAACTGGAAGACAAAAAACTTGAATTAAAAAAGGAAAAGAAAAAATTTGAAGCTGAAATTAACAAAGAGAAAGAAAAAATCGATGAGATAAAGAATGAATATAGAGGGAAATTTGCTGAAAAGGTCGTTAGCAGACAAGAGGAACTAGAACCTAGCAAATTCAAGCTAATAATGCTCATCCCACTTTATGTTATGATGATTCTTGGAATTGTATTATCACTTATCGCAATTATTAGAGCAATTATTGTTTGGCCTGGTAATACTGTTCCAGCAAGCACATTCATGCAAAATCTTGTTGGCTTTCTTGGAACTCTCGATTTAATTAATGAGATTTACAAAGGGATAATTGCTGCTGTATCAATTATTACGTTCTATATTATTCCTGCAGTTAGATTATTTAGGAATCCTGAAAAAGACATTGCGCCAAAAGTTTTAACTGGTCGAAGAAGGAGAATTTCAGATTGGTACCGTCGAAGAATTAAGAAAGACCATAGAACCCTTTTGAATAGACAATTTGAAGATTTACGGCGATACTACTACGATATTAAACAAGTCATTGGTAGAAGTCTCTTGATACCAAGTGGATTATCACAATTGATTATTGCCCCTATAGGAGGGTTGTCAGTTGTACTTGGAATCAAATCAGGTATTAAACGAGAAAGATTGGAAAAATATGAAAACATGCTATTGATTATTGTTGCTATCTCATTAATGGGAATTCTTGTTGCATCATACTTATTTTTCTATGCCAAAGAAATAAAATCTATTCATTCAATGATGATTATAATCATGAAACTGCTCTATATTGGTTTTCTTATTTACTCATTCATGATCTTTACAAGATCTCCAGTTTCAGATATTGATGAATTATAGTTTAACTGCTATCTTTCATCACTTATCATTTTTCAGCAAGAAATTAATCATTTTCTCTAAAGCTCTTCTAAAAGCAGAATCGTCATTTTTTCTTTTTCGTCCTATTTCAGCCCAAGTTCTCGTATCTCCTTTTGGTACAAATATACTGTCAAAATGCCACCCTTTCCCTCTTGGTTCTTGTGCAATTGTCCCTTCATCTCTTTCAACGAAAACTTTTGCTCCATGTTTTGAATCATAATATCCGATAGCTGCAACAAAAAAAGATTTTCTATCTTGATTATTTTCTAATAATCTTACTATACCCTCTTGTCCAATTGTTTCATTTACAAATTTCACTAAAGCTCCAGGGAAATTATTTAAGGATTTTATTTCCAAACCACTATCCGAAACAGCAACAGGAACTCCTAGAATTTCATGTGCTTGTTTAGCTTTGAAAGCAACTACTTCTTCAACAGATAAGGATTGAATCTCGAGCAACTCTAACTCAGATATGAATGTTAAATCAATTTTATCTCCTAGCATCTTTGTTATATCTGAGATTTTTTCTTTGTTTTTAGTAACGAAAGTTAGTTTCCTTCTAGTTGTCATGTGTCTAATATCATCCTAATGAGTTGTACTATACTAATCACTTTCCCATTTTGTGAGAAATACACCAATAACAATTGCTACAATTCCTATTCCAAAAGCTATACCTATGTTCATCCAAGCATTTCCAATATCCCTTGTTATCATACTAGATCTTAATGCTTCAACTATGAAAGTTAATGGAGAGAATTTTGATATTATTCTTAATGCTTTTACACCTGAAACATCAAAAAAGACTCCACTAAGGAATAACATTGGTATAGTGATCAATGTACCTATTACAAGTGAGTTTTTCGGATTTCTTATTATTTGACTAATCAGTAATCCTAATCCTGAGAAGAGAACTACACCTACAAGAATTATTGGTATTATTAACACACTGAAGCTACCCCAACTGAAGCCAAAAACTAACCAAGCTGTAAAAACTGTTAGTGTCGTTGCTATAAATGCTAAAAGGAATTGCCAAGTAATTTCTGCAGAGACATATTCCCACCTTGTTAATGGTGTTGTTGCAAATTTCCTAAACAAACCTGATTGTTTGAAGTGAACTTGTCTGGAAATTGTAACCAAAATACCTGCATTCATAATTGTGATGCCAATTATCCCTGGTAGAAAGAAATCTATGTAACTAATAGTATCTGAATAAAAATTTTCAGTTTCAACATTGACTCGAGGTATTGAACCATTTTGTTGGATGTTGAAATTTTTTATCGTTTTCATAACAATATGTGCTACACTTTGACCGCTTGAAGAATATGGATCAATTATTAATGTAACATTTGATGAAGAAAAGCTAGGGTTATATGAATTCAACGTCCAATTTTCCGGTATAACTAGACAAGCGTACAATCCATTTTCTTGTAGGTATTCCTTTGGATTAACATCACTAGATAAGCGATTTATCTCTAAAATATCTATAGCTGTTAGGTTCTGTATTAATTCTTCAGAAATAGTTGTATTATCATTATCTTGAACTTCTAAATTAAATGAGTATATGTCATGTTTTGCGAATATAGAACCAAATAACAGAAGAAGAATAATTGGATAGAAGAGAAGCAAGAACACTGTTATTCGTGAACGATAGAATAATCTGAAAGAAGCATTAATGTGGTTACCAATACGTCTAAAACTATGGCTAAGATGTATGAAGAAATTTAGTATTTTTCTTCCACCCAATTTCATTTTACTTTCTTCATTCATTCTTAATCACTCCTTCTTCCAGTTGGTAACGAGTATCCCTAATATGAATAAACCAAATGCTAAAATGGTTGAGATGCCAAAATACAACCAAAACTGTGTTTTCGTATAGTCTAGCATTAAAGCTCGTATACCTTCAGTTAAGTAAAACAAAGGAAATATTCGTCCAATATACTGTAGAAATTGTGGTAATGTATCCAATGGAAATAGTGCCCCACTTAGGAATATCTGAGGTATTGTAATCAATACAGAAGCTAGAATAACTCCGTCAGGATTCGTGATTATTCTAACTAGTATCATTGCTATTCCTGTAAAAGTCATAGTTCCATAAATAACAAAAACAATCATCATTGGATGCAGGCTAGTTGCTGTAAAGTCAAATATCAACGCAAATAGAATTGTCAAACTGCTTGCAATTAATGTTAAAATAATCTGCCAAATCTGTTTTGACAATATCCATTCAAATTTCATTGTCGGTGTTGTAGCTAGTTTTAGCAAAATGCCACTTTGTTTTTCTTCTAAATCATAGCTTAATCCTGTAAATAGGGCTATTGTTGTTACTGAAATCATAATAATTCCTGGAACAAAAGAGTCAATGAAACTTAATTCCTCAATGTAGAAACTTTCAATCAAGAATCCAAATCTTGTATCTAAATGAAGGAGATCGAAGTTCAATTCTGTGACTGCTTCTTCAATTATTTCCAATATCGCATTTGCTGTTGAAGATGAAGGATCAGAGTAGACAGTTAAATTACTTGTAAGATTTAACGAAAGACGATTGCCCCAGTTAAAAGGTATCACAAGTAAAATATCTTTATTATTCTCTTTTAACCAGTTTTCAGGAATGATAACTTGCTCTTCAATTATATTTATTGTAAGAGATGTCAGATTTCCTAAATATTGAATAAAATCATTTGATTCTATACTATCATCCCAATCCAAGACATCTAGATTATAGGATGTATCTATAGAGCGACCAAACATTGATCCAAATAAAAGAACAAGAATTATTGGGTAAACTACAGACCAAAAGATTGAACTTGGGGATCTAAAATGTCTTAAGCTTATACCTCTAACTTGATTAGTAATTCTTCGTAAACTTGAACGAATTTTTTTCATAAAAATAGTAAACCGACTTTCAGAAAATTCTCCTTTATTACTATTATCTCTGGAATTTTCCTTAGATCGTTTGCTCAAATTTCCTTCACCAAATTTATCGTTTGCTCAAAGTCTCTCCTGTTAAAGTTATGAAGACATCATTTAGTGTTGGTCTCTTCGTCACAATATCAGAATAACGTACATTTGCTTTATCCAATTTCCCTAAAATTTCCAATAAGGTTATTTCTTCACTAGATATAACAATGTCATCTTCAACAATTTCTATTGGACATACACTTTGAAGTGTTTCAATTGCTAATGCTTTTACTTCTTCATTTGGACAATGTACTATTACTTTATTTCCAGTACTAAATCTATCTATTAACTCCACAGGAGTTCCGATATCCTTTATTAAACCTCTATGAATTATAGCCACTCTATTTGCTAATGCTTGTGGTTCAAGAGCATCATTTGTTGTTAAAAAAATTGTTTTCCCTTGTTTATTAAATGCTTTAAGAATCTCCCATACTTCTTTTTTCGAGAATTGATCTAATCCAGCAGAAGGTTCGTCAAGAAAAACAATTTCAGGATCATTTACAAAAGCAATTGCTAGACCTACTCTTCTTTTTACATTTGGAGGTAATTTTTTGTATTGTTCACCCCTAACATTATCTAATTGAAGTAAAACCAGTAGCTCATTTATCTCAATCATTTTATCATACATTTTACCCCAAAAAAGGATGTTTTCCTTCACTGTGAGATTATCGTGAGTACGAAATTCTTGAGGTAAAACACCAATTATTTTTTTAATTTCCCTCATTTTGACTTTGCTTTTAATATCATATCCTAAGACTGTAGCACCGCCTTCTGTTGGTTTTTGCAATCCTACTAGGATTTCCATAGTTGAGCTTTTACCAGAACCATCCGGACCTAGTAAAGCAAAAATTTCTCCTTTTCGAACATTAAAAGATATTCCAGCTAGTATTTCATCATCTCCTCTAGTTTTCTTTAAACCCATTATTTCGATTACATTTTGCTGGCTCAACAAGATTCACCTTTTATATCATTTTAATTAGCATAGTTTGCTTTTTTATTGATTACTCTATTACTTACAAATTTTATAATATATCTGCTAACTGCAAATTGATATATTTTCTTGTAGACATACAAGAATTTTTTCTTTCTTCCTCTTAAGTAAGACTTTTAACGGATAGTTCGCATATCGAATTTATAAAAAACAATTATCAAGACATTTCAAACAATATCGACCATTTCAATAAGAAACAGGATTACTTTACAAT
>JAUVZH010000413.1 GCA_030602675.1 Candidatus Heimdallarchaeota archaeon
ATAAGTAACTTTTGGACACAGAACCGGGATAGAATTTATGGAGATGTTATAGAATGGCTTGATGTCATGGATGCTGAATGGACAATGAAGGTTCAGTATTATATGGCAAACTTCAGATTCTACAATTATCCGTATGTTTACGGTCAACTCTTCGTTTATGCTTTATACCAAAAATATCTTGAAGATGGAAAGGATTTCGTACCAAAATTCAAGAAAGTCTTGTCTGCTGGAAGCAGTATTTCACCAAAAGAAATTGGTGATATTTTTGGTTTAGATATCTCTGATCCTGAATTCTGGAAACTTGGAATAAAACGTTTCAAGTATTTTGTGGATGAATTAGAGAAACTTGTAAAGTAATTCTGTTTCTTTGTTTGGTCATTTTTATGACCATCTTTTTTTTAAAAAAAAAACTTCACTTTGTTATTACACAAAAGATACTAGACATATCAATTTCATATATAGACCCTTTTAGATTCATATTCTGAAGTAAATTTTGAAAATCTTTTTTTGAGAAAGTAGTAGCGATAAAACCATCTTTACACACTATTGATCCATTGCCTGTTTTTTCGAAATCTATCTCTCCTAATAATTCTTCTTCAGATTGTTGAATGAACCACTTTAACCTTTCATCCCAAAAATTATCAGAATAACTTGAAAGGATAAGTTTACCATTTTGTTTAGTTATTCTCAAACTTTCTTTTAACAATACTTCTGGTTCTACTTTGAATACTGAGATGCCATTTTGGATAGCAATAACAACATCAAATGTTTCTTCTTTAAAGCTTAGAGAATTTGCATTCATTTGATGAACTTCAATATTTCTAAAATCCTGCAAGTATTCCTTAGCTAATTCCAAACTCTCATAAGATGTGTCAATACCAACAACTTTTGAAGCCTGTTTTGCTAATTCCCTAAGAACCCGTCCATAGCCACATCCCAATTCCAATACTTTATCTGAGGTATGAATTTGTTCAAGTACAAAATTAACTTCTGCTTTCAAGTATTGCTTTATTCTTGGGGAAGCAATATCATAAAAACGTTTCAATTTATTTGCTGAAAGTTTTTTGGAATGTTTTCTGATTTTCAAAATTAGAAACTCTTACTAAATTTTTTTAAAGAAATATTAATTCAAAGAAATGTAATAGACAAAAGGTTTTGAGGAATAATGTCACAGAAAATTAAGGAAATAATTAGCACTGCAAGAAAAGAGAAAAGAACATTTTTGTTAGAGCCTGAATCAAAACAGCTAATGAAGGAAATTGGAATTAGGACTACGGAATTCAAAGTTGCTAATGATGTTAAAGAAGCTAAGAAAGTTTCCAAAGAAATTGGTTTCCCAATTGTTATGAAGATATTATCTCCTCAAATTATTCATAAGACTGATGCAGGTGGAGTCAAGCTAAATATTAATTCTGAAAAAGAAGTTGAATTAGCATTCAATGAAATAATAGCTAATGCTAAAAAATATGATTCAGAAGCAGACATTAGGGGAGTTTTAATCGAGAAGATGGTTAAACCCTCAACTGAAATCATAATAGGTGTTACTCGGGATCCAACTTTTGGTCCTGCAATAATGTTTGGTCTTGGGGGTATTTTTGTGGAGCTGTTAAAGGATGTCTCATTTAGAATTGCTCCAATTAAGAAGAAAGATGCTCAAGAAATGATACAGGAAATTAAAGCTCTTCCAATGCTTCAAGGTTTTAGAGGTGGACCTAATGTTAAGCTTGACAATATAATTGATGCTATGCTAAAAATATCTAAGCTATCTATTGATTACATAGATGATATTTTAGAGATTGACCTCAATCCAATATTTGCTTATGAGAATGAAATATTAACTGTTGATGCTAGAATCATCCTAACTGAAGATTAACAAATATACCGTTCATTTTTTAAGATAAGTTAATTCAGTAACAATTTGTAAACTAGCAGATTAAACGAAATGCTATTTTTACCTTAAATTTGATCTTAAAGGACAGTAAAACATAGTGGATTATAAAAAAGAAATTGCTAGAAGATATGATTCTTCTGCTGAAATTTATGATAATAGATACAAGGATATTCAAATTCATAAATACCAAGAAATCCTCTCTCGAGTCGATTTCCAAGACTCTAAAGAAATCATTGATATTGGTTGTGGTACTGGAAGTTTTCTTGGACTAATCCAATCCATGTCAGATAATGGTAGGTCTTTTGTTGGTATTGATTTATCACATGAAATGATTAAAATAGCTCATACTAAACATCCTGCTATCGATTTCATCGTAGCTGATTCAGACAATCTACCTATTAGAGAAGGCCTTTTTGACCGAGTTTTATCAGTAACACATCTGCAAAATTTACCTAAACCAGAACAAACCATAGAGGAAATGTCCAGAATCTCTGCTGAAGATGCTATTTTTGCTATTTCTATACTTGGAAAAACTTGGACGAAAGAGAAGCTGAAACAAATTGCAGAAGAGAGTAACTTGGAAATATATTCTGAATGGACAGCTGATGTAGAAGACATTGGTATTGTCTGTAGAAGGAACCCATAACTATCTGAAATTTGATCTATAAAGAAATGCTTTTATATGTTGAAATATGTATAATAATGTAACAGGAGATACCCAGCTAACATGATTTAACGAGCATGCTCAAGGAGGCGTCCTCGAGTGTGCTCAAAAAGTCAACATTTAGAGCTTTTTTAATAAAAACACCTGAACAAATAGTGAGAAGATATGACAATTGAAACCAATGAGAATAAAGGATTAAGTGACTTTTTGCTTCAAGTCACGCAAGCAGGTTCTTTTGAGGAATTGGAAAAAGCATATCATAAGGTGCAAAAGGATTTCGAGGATATTATTAATCAAGATAGCAAAGGAAGAACAAGCACTTTTGTTAACAGGTTTAAAGAGCTGACAAAGATAGCTAGTGAGATTCTAAAGAATGAAGAAAATGGAAACGCTCCAACTGAAAAGCAACTAGCAGTTTTTGGTGAAATGGTTGCATTAAGAGATGTTTGTTATCGAAGATTAAATGGCTAATTTCTTTATCTGCTATTTCCATAGTTTATACAATTTCTTTTACTAAACAATTCATTCTTAGCAAAAAATTTTAAGAGCGTTATGTTCGTCTCAAAGTATTATTGGTGTTTATTATGAAATTTCCTCAAATACG
>JAUVZH010000096.1 GCA_030602675.1 Candidatus Heimdallarchaeota archaeon
GGTATTTCATTCAATGTTTTATCTAAAATAGCAATCATTTTTATTATGGATTTGTAATCGATTTTTGCAATTATTGAACCATTCTTTCGTGTTGATTCGAAGCCTTTTATATCCAAAATTTGCACTAATGGGACTATTGGAAATGTCTTACCTGTTATTTTTGAGAGAAATTTAATATCGTAAACATAAAAATCGTTACTGTCAGGATACAGCATTCCACAAATGTTTTGGTGGATTTTCTTCGCAAGTTCAAGAGCTTCTTTCAGATTATCTTTTGAACCCTCAAATCGAATGTTTACTTTACCTGGGAAATAATCAGCTACGATATCAACTATTTTGATTTGTTTTTGTAATGCTTCAAGAAACAGTATTGCTTCATTTGTAGTTGATACATTCAAAACCATTTCTTTTGATGTCAACTTTGCCACGATATTTCTCCACCTTAAAAGAAAAAAATTGAGAGCTAAAGTCTAGCTCTTCCGTAGTCTTCTGCTACTTTTCTTGGTTCAACACTACCACAGTTATCGCATTTGAGAGTTCCTCTTCTGAGGTATCTTAATCGTTCTCCACAAATGCTACATAAAGCATAAATGACGCCTAGTTCATTATAAGTTGTTGTAAATTGTAATGGAATTGTATGAGCATCCACTATTTTTCCTCTTATAATATCTCCTTCTTTAATGGCATCAAACATTGTATCAAGATAAGATCTTGTGCATTGAGATATATGCATTATTGCAGAATATGTAGGTTCTACTGGCTTACCATTTAGGTATTTTACTCCAATAGCAGTCATGTGCTTATTTACATTTTCTGCTTGCCCTATAACTACATCGCCCTTTTTGGGAACTAATGGTTTTCTTACTTTAGGGAAGATACTTACAGTTCTTTTCTTTTTATCCATAAAAACTGTGCCAGTAACATTTGCATAAATTAATCCACTGGTTGCATACGTTCCTTCTCCAGGCAATGCTTCTTCGATATTACAAATGCTATCTCCTGGTAGAAGAAATTCGCCATTGCTTAACATTCTACTATATACCGTCCTTTCATTTCGTCCTTACTATTGACCAAAACTACTAACATTTAAATCTAGTTCTAATGTTGATAACTTTTAACTATTTTCTTTGTAGTTTGGTTACTGTTTTCTTTACTCTTTTTCTATCTTTATCTAGCAAATTCTATCTCTTGTATGTTTCTTTTCGTTTCAGATTATATGATTTTTCCTTTTATTACATTCGTAATTATTATTCCTTCTGTTCTTAGATACCTTACCAACTAAAAGTTATTAACCTTAACATAGAAAGTAAAAAATAATAAGTTATAATAATTCGTTTCGGTTAGGCTACTCATGAAGGTACAATAATGAAAAATAATACTTTGAACATTGCTGTGGTTGATGCAACGGCTGCTGGGAAAGGTCGTAGAAGATTTACTCGAGATGCTATCGGTAGTGGTGTTAGAAGTGTATGTGGTGTTTTGGAAAAGTGTTCAATTAAATCTAGGATTTTCTTAGCAGAAGATGTTCTTGACAATGGATTCCAAGGTAAATTCTCACATTTATTTATTAGTGGTATGACCATGGATAAAGTTGCTGTTAATAGAATAATCAAATTATGGCGAAAGAATTTTTCCGGTAAAGTTGTTGTAGGCGGTCCTATTACTTCAGAACTAGCAGATTCTCTTTTTTCTACTAAAGCTGATCTAATCGTCATTGGCGAAGGAGAATTTACTATTGAAGAATTGATTAGAAATCACTACTTTTCATCTAATGGTTCTATCGATAATATTGAAACTATAAACGGCATAGGGTATTTTGATGAGGAAAATGAAGTTGTAATTAACAATTTTAGGAAATATTCGACTAGAGAAGAGTTCCACTCATTTAAAGCATCAACTGAACGTATACTTGATTACCCTAATTATTTTTCAGCAAAGGTTTATGTGGAATGTGTTAGAGGATGTTCAAATTTTGGAGGAACTAGGTTAAAATTAATAGATGGTCGTGAATGTTCTGAATGTGGTTATTGTGATAGCGATTGCATAGATGATAGAGCAAATTGCCCAGCTGAAATTCCTCCAGGTTGTGGTTTTTGTAGTGTTCCAAGTCTTTTTGGTCCTGCAAAAAGCAAGACTGTTAATCATATTGTAAACGAAATCAGTCAGTTACTAGATTATGGTGTGAAGAGAATCATATTAAGTGCACCTGATTTTCTTGATTTTGGACGTGATGATTTAGTCGCCCCAAAACCTTTGTTTAACCCTACTAATCCTGAAGCAAATGCCGATATGATTGAGAAATTGCTTTCAAAAATATGCTCATTAGAAAAGGTGTCATCTGGAAGTGCTTGGATTGAAGTAGAGAATATCAAGGCAACACTTTTCACAGAGGAATTAGCTAAAATATTATCTAAATATCTACCTAACACACCTTTCTCGATTGGTTGCGAAACTGGTAGTGAATCTCATGCAAAACTATTAGGTAGACCTAGTGGACCTAATGATACACTGCGAGCTGTGAAAATTGCTCATAAATATGGCTTAAGAGCACATGTTTATTTCATTCACAGTCTACCAGGACAGAATATGGAAACTGCTAAACTCATAAAAAAACTGGAACCTTATATTGAGAAAGTAACTATATACCGTTTTAGACCATTGCCATTTTCTGCTTTTGGTGATTATCCTGAACCACAGCCTGCTGTAAGAAACCTCGAAAGTAAATTGATATCAGAAGCAGCAAATCAAGTAAATCTTTCTAAAAAGAAAGATCTTGTCGGTGAAATTATCAGAGTCATTATTAGTGAACCAAATTATCGTGACAAAAATGGAACCATTGCTTACATTCTCGGAGGGGGACCTATGGTCGCTGTTGAAAACTCTCGAGATAAAATTGGTGAAATACTTGAAGTTCAGGTTATAAGAGCTCTTTCTGACAAATTAATTCTCGGAAAAATTAGAGTTTCATAGCCTTTTTATCAAATGTGATAACTAAAAACTAACCCGAAATTTTTAAAATAGAGATAATAGAAAGATACGAAGTATAAAAACGAAGAAGTTAAAAGAATATTTACTGCATATATATTAGGAAGTGTTGAATTATCTAGAAAGGAGGACAAAAAATGACTCTCAAAATGATTTTAGCAGACGCAAAAATTTGGAAAAATATTGTTGAATCACTCACTTTATTAGATGAAGCTAACTTTATCGCATCAGAAAGAGGTATTGAATTACGAGCTATGGATCCCAGCAGAGTTGCAATGGTTGACTTTTTCCTACCAGCAAATGCTTTTGAAGAATATGAGTGCTCTGAGGTTACTCGTTTGGGAATCAATCTTGATGAAATGACTCAAATTATGAGAAGGTCTGGTACCTTAGATGAACTCGTAATGGAATTAGAAGGAACAGCAAAATTAGTTATGACATTTAAAGGTCAAAACATTCGAAGTTTTGGTATCAGCTTACTTGATTTAGGTGAAAGTGAATATCCTGCACCAACAATTGATAGTAAAGCAAAAATCAAACTTACAGCTGAGGCTTTACAACAAGCAGTTAAAGATGCTGAAATTGTTGGTGATCATATACGAATTGTTGCTGATGACAATGGAATAACACTCTCTGCCTCAAGTGAAACGAAGGATGTTAAGATTTTTATTGAAAAGGACAGCGACGTAATCGCAGAATTTAATGTTAAAGAAGAATCAAGCGCAATGTATTCTCTTAGTTATTTAACTGAAATGACTAAAGCCATTAAGGCAAGTGAATTGGTTATGTTAGCTTTTTCAGCAAGTATGCCCATTCAACTAGAATTTCCAATTGTTGCTGGAGGAAAATTAACCTATTATCTTGCACCAAGAATTGAAACTTGAGCAGGTTCTGTCTTGTTTATTGGTAATTTATTACCAATACCTCCTTTCTTTAACACCGACAGTTTGGAAAAAATTGGAGTTGTGGTAATAACAACTTACTTTAGTGAGAAGTAAAAGTAAGTGTATAGAAAAAAATAGCAATGAAGGACACTCTGCAGCTAAAGCAGTAAGGTTGTTGCATAATAAATGGCAAAGGATGACCAGTATAAGCAAATATTTCAACTTTGGAGAAGTGAAAGAAGATCAAACAAATTGCTTGAAATAAAAGGTGGTATGTATTCCACCATTCGACAACAAATTACTTCTCTAGAAAAAGAATTAGAAAAAATAGATTCAAAGGATAAAGCATCAATCCAAGTTATTAGCGCAAGGATTGAACGATTAAATAAAATTCTACGTGATTTATCAAAACTTAGGATGCATAAAATAATCCATGATTTGTTTAATAAAACCTTAACTAAAAGTGGGCTAGCAGCAGAAGAAGTAGATTTAGTTAATAGTCTTGAGAGAATTTTCGATGTGCATCATAAGAAGAGCGTTTTAGGTGAAGCAATTCCTGAAGTAGGCAAGGACTTTAATTTAGTTAAAGATAATGAAAACAGCTTCAGTTTGATGACGGTTAGAATACTAAAGGATATTCCTGAAATAGTAGATACTTCGGCTAAGGGGAAAACTAAAAGATCATTTGGACCTTTCAAAAAAGAAGACGTTGTTAGGTTACCTTTTGCTTATGCACAAACCTTGATAATGAAAAATGCTGCAGATAGGGTCGATCTCCCTAATCTGTAAAATTTAATTCATTTTTCATTGAATTATTCTTTCTTTTCAGGTTCTACAATTTTACCAAGAATCTTGCATTTTCCACCAGCAGGTTTTGCTAAAAGACAATTGCAAACAAGACATTTTACTTCTGTGGAAGCATGATTGAAGACTCTTTGTACTTTATTACAATCCGGACATTCTACTTGTAAGAATTCTGATTTTGGTCTTGGGATTAATGGTTCGGACACAGTTAATACATACTCCTAAGTATCTTAGTATTATTGTTTTGACAAACTCAAGGTTCAGCATTTAAAACTTACTACAAGTCACTTTTATTAGTGCAGACTTGTTCATCTAAGAAATTTTAGAACTTTTTAGGTTATTTGAGAACGTATCCACAATTATAACAATATTCCCTATTTGGTTCAAAGGGATTGTCGCATATTGGGCAAATTCCCTGGGCTAATTTTTCTTCTCTTTCCCTCAATTCTTGAGCACTTGCCCTTCTAACCTCAGGCATCGTTGATTCGCTTTTTGCAGGCATTTTCTGGATTAACACATAATTATCTTCAATAATAAAATTCGGATCTTCTGTAAGTGTTTCAATCACACTTTCAATAGGGATCATTGTAATGGTACTTATCCACTGTAGGCTGGTTTTTTCCTTATTACTCACTAATTCTTTTATTTTTATTTTCTTTCCTTCTTTTGACTGAAAATTTATTTCTCTTAACTCCTCAGCTTTTCTGTATTGCTGAATTTCTGATTCTTTTGCTTTTTCTTCGTTCAAAATTTTCTTTCTTGTTTGTTTGATTACTCGTTCATATTTACGTTGTTTAGTCCTAGTATATTCTGATTTCTCATAGGGATCAACACCAGCATCTTTGTATCGATAGTCTCTTTGAGCTCGTATTTCTATTGGTAGAGAATCTTTCTGAGTATCTTTTTTCATCAAGAAAACATCTCCTCGTTGTTCTCTTCGTAGTCTTCGAGCAAATAGGACTATAAAACCAATTATTACCATGCTTACAATAAGGATCGCTATTCCGGCCATTATCCAACTAAATAAACTCGCCAATCAAATACACAATTAATAATTTCGTGAATGACTATTTATAACTTTGCAATCTAAAAGGTGTGTGTTTGTGTAGAAAATGCTCAAAACATAAGTCACAAAAAAGATTAAAAATAGATAGCTAATGTCCTCAATTAATAACTAATAGTAGGCCCGTAGTTCAGCCCGGATAGAATACTCGGCTTCGGACCGAGAGATCGGCGGTTCAAATCCGTCCGGGCCTGCCACTTCTGCTTCAAATTAATAATTACTATTCATATTAACATACTTTGAAGGAAATAATAAATCACTAGCAAAAATAATTTAGTCGTTTCTCATCTCAGTGAATACCTTTGGTATATTTTTCTTACTTAGAGCAACAGCACTCAGAACTATAATGAGAATAAAGTAAACATAGGGAAGTCCAAGAATTACTGTATATCTATTTATCCCTGGAGAAATATTTGCTGTGAAATTCATTACAAATACTGAGAGAATAATCCCCATCACAGAACCACTAAGTGACATTCGCCTCATATTTCGAAGAGCAACAGATGAGAATTGTTTTCTGAAAGTTAGAATAGAGAGAGGAATAAGAATTAAGGACATGATAATAATAAACAAGTGGAGAATAATAGCAATGGCATATTCTGGATGGAACCCTATACCGGAAAGGAAGACATAAGACATTAATCCACTACTATGAATTTTGAATGGAGCAAATAAAATTGCAAGAGAACTTATAATGGAAAAAATAAAGAGGCTAATGAAAATGCTGTTATATTTTGTTTTTTCATAAATCAGACTTTTTCCCTCCATATTAATTAGTAATAATGTTGTTTATATTAATATATATTATGGAATTTCCCAAGCGATGAAATATTAAGTCAGTCAACAAGTCAGTAAGAAAGAAAAAAAGAACACGCTTGAGAACTTGAAGGCCAAAAGAAAAAAGACTTAAAGCAACCAGAAAGTCGGTCAGCAAGTCTATAAGAACGCTCAAAAAACAAAAAGAACTCACTTGACAACCGTTCCGAAGAAAAGAAAGAAGGAAAAACATTGGCGGTTCAAATCCGTCCGGGTCTGCCATTTCTAATTTTTAACATACCATTTTTTTGTTTTAATGGATTATTTTAATAAAAACCTTATTCCTAAAAACTTAATAGTAGTGATTATACAACATATAATTATTATAAATTTAAGGTGTATCAAATGGCTTTAACTTGGTGGGCAATTTTACTAATTGTTCTTGGAAGTGTTGTTGGTTTTATAGCAATACTGGTAATTGGTTATATGGCATTTCTTGCAATAACTGCTGATTCGCGGCAGTGAGTTGTGTCATTATAATTTGGCTTATCTATAAAACGCATAATTGCGCCACTGTTAGTGGTGCTTTCTCTTTTTATTACCCGATAATTTTAGCGATTTCTTTGTTCACATTTTCAGCTATATTTTTCCATTCTTTTTTATCTGATTTTCCTAATCCTATTTCTGAAAATACTTTTGTATATCTTCCTGTTCCACTTGGTCTTATACTCACTATTAGCATATTTTCTTTTGAATCTTGTAAAATCAAGTTCTGTCCATCCAAGGTTGAGTGATAAATTACTTGAAATTGTTTCTTGAAAAATTTAATCATTTCATCTGTTGATTTTAAGACTTTTTCTAGTCTTTGTGGATAATTTAACTCCAACATATCTATTTGCTTTCTTGCTACTTCAACAGATGGATACTTTGGTAAGTCGTCATTTTTTGTAAACCAATGCATTAGCCATAATGCTTGCTGAAATGGTGATTTCATGCATATTGGGTGTGTCTTACTGAAGTAAATATTAGTATAATCTGCTCCTGAAATTCTTTTCATTTTTGGGTTCTTATTGATTAGTTCTGCTACACCTAAAAAGAACGCTGGTTCACCTTGAGCTGTTGCATACACTCTGGGAGTTAATTCTGCTAAGGCAGTTAGCATTATTAATGAAATTCTCTCTTGTACCAAAATATACTCTTCAGGTTTTCTTACCTTTGATTCAGCTATAAGCCCTGTTGTAAATGATTCTTCTTGATTTGCAACTATTCTTTCTCGACCCTTTCCAGGTAATTTCACTAAAAATGTTCTATCTGCATCCCCGTCATGATCAAAAACAGCCTTTGTTTGATTGTAGTATTTTTCTGTTAATTCATCCCATATTTCACGTGGATCTCTATCCGGAGCAATTGGGTTTAATTTATTGTTATGTAGTTCTATCTCTGCATTTGTTTCGCTCTTTATTAAGTCCCATACTTCTCCTGCCATACTATGCCTACAATCAACAAGATATTTTCCTTCGATTTTATCTAATGGAGTTACTTTCTTTATTGAAGAGAAAAAGAGCTCTCTCATATCTTTGGTAGCTATTTGCTCACTTTTTCCAATGTCCTTTGGATGAACCATTTTATCATTATCTAGTGTTCTTTCAATCACTGGTGCAAGTGTTCTTGGTAAAAATCCATAAATTTTATTCATTTCAGCTTTATTTGGGCTTTTTATTTTCGCGCCATTTTTTTCTAGCAATTCTAATGCGTTTCTTGCACTTATTACTAATTTCAATCCTATGTACTGTTGCGGACTATGACTTCTTCCAAAGAAGCAACCAGGTATTCCTAGCTTGTAACAAGAATACATGAATTCTGGTACGGTTACTGGTCCATCTAGTTCTTTGATGCTTATACCGCAG
>JAUVZH010000200.1 GCA_030602675.1 Candidatus Heimdallarchaeota archaeon
TCTTCATCCAGTGCATCCAATAATTTTCCAAAGCTATCGTTGCAAAACCATCAGCATCCATTTCACTCTCAATCATATTCTTTACAAGTAATTTCCCAAAATTTCTTCCTTGTGCTCTTCGATGAACCCATATACAATTCATCACGATTATGTTTTCTCCCTGAATTGGTAGACCTGCAGCATTTGGAGGACCATATTCAATCATTCCTACGTGATCTCCTTTGTAAAATAGAACCTTCATATGGAGACCTTTAGGAATAGCTGTTTCCAGATAATCATTTCTTTCTTTATACTTCTGATAAAATTTTTCAAGTGGAATTTCTTTTTTCCGATGAATTATACAACCCAATAATATTTTTTTGTACTCAAGCTTGTTTGTTATTTCTACAATAGCTATTGGAGAATTTTGATTCATATAACTTCCTCATTATTGATTTGTTATCCATAAAACTCAGAACATACTCATTTTCATTTAGTATTGCTGTTGAGTTATCTCAATTTAATATTAAAGGAATATATTCCCTCCGCTTTGTAATTATAATTCCTTAAAAAGGGACTTTGATTGCTTATAAAAATATCTTGTAATAATCGAATTTGTCTTGACTAGTAATTTGTGTCTCTGATTATTCGATCTACGGTTAGGTGTTGTAAGCAATTAGGGCAGCTCCCATTTACTTTGATCCATTCATGAAAATGGGATAAATGATTTTCTGAGTCACAGTAAGGGCATCTCCCTATTTCTTCATTTGAGGAAAAAGATTGTTTACATACAGAACATCTAGAAACCCTTCTACCACAGCTAATACAGTAATCATCTTTCTTTTCTATCATAGATCCACACCAAACACAAGTAGTATCTTTAGCTTCAAAATAGGTCGAATCTTCTACAGAAAGACCAGATGTTGTTGTTTTAGCAACAGGTTGTTTTTTGGATTTGTTTCTTGCACCAATTAGTGTGCCTATTCCTATAATACAAACTATAGCTAGAACTACATACCTAAATGTACCAGAAGGAACGTAATTATTTGCTATGAAAATCCCAACTCCAAGTATAAGAGCCCCAGCTATCAAAGAATTAACATTTTTTTTCTTTTTCATCTTTACATCATGAACTCAATATTCAAGATGAATTGGATTAATCAATGATATAAAGCTAATCAAACGAAATGCTCTAGAAATCCATTGGCAAAGGGTGATGTTAAAAGATCCCCTTGTGCAAGATTGAATTTCGCACTTAAGCCATCGCTATTGGCCAGCAAAACTAGTGTCAGTTTTTTCTCTGGGATTTTCATGATTAATGATGAAAACGCTTTTGGCCAGTTGCCATAATGCCAAATTAACTTTAGAGCATTTTTGGGATGTTTTTGAACAAACCAACCTAAACCATATGGTAGTTCTTTACCTTTGCTTGTTTTTGTAGGAGTAAATGCTTGTTCTTTTGATTCGAGTGTAATTATTTGGTTCTCATTTATTGCAGCATCGAATTTTGCTAAATCAATAACAGTTGATATGATTCCTGCTCCAGCATTTAATCCTTTTTGGGGATACACGCCCAAAGTATTTTTCTTTTTTTCATTTAGAAAGTATGGTTTTGCTAGTCCCTTAAGTACATCTGGTTTTGAATCATCATATTCTGAAGTAAGTGTTTGAGTTAAATTTAAAGCATCTATTATATCACGCTTCACTAATCCTTCAAATTTCTCTTCTGTAATCAAGTCTACTGCTAATGATAGAAAACCAAAAACCATACCATTGTACTTATATTGTTCTCCCGGTTCTCCCTGTGTTGTATGAGTAAGATGATGTCTTATTGTTATATCGGGTCTTTCATAATGATAACCATCAAAAAGATACGAAAGGTCTACTTTCTCACCCATGTATTCTACATCAGATAGCAATTTCTTATTTTTCTCGCAAATCTCAAAATGTTTGGGAATATATTCCCTAATACTTTTATCTAAGTCCATTTTGCCTTGTTCAACTAATCTTAATAAAATTGCTGATGTAAAGGTTTTAGTTAGTGATGCAATCCGATAAGGAGTATTTTCTGTTACTTCAATTTTGTTCTCAATATCAGCATAACCTGATCCACTTGAGTGGATGATGTTATTATCGTGTGTAATTGCTACTGAAATTCCAGGAATTTGGTATTTTTCTTGTAATTCCATTACTTTTTTATGAAAATTTTCGACTGCTTTTTCCAGATTCATTTTAATGCACTTCTAATATCCCAATATTAGAAATTAATCTAATTTGGTTTAAAAGAGAATTTTGATAGCTCTTGTTTACATTACTTGAAAATTTTTACTTTTTCTAACCCCTGCCATTTGTGCTCTGGATCTGGTACAAAGGTTATTCCAACACCATATCCTGCTCCAGCAACTAACCCGCCCATAAATTGATAGTCAGTAGTAAAATCATACTTTGAACTTTCCACCAACCATCCACCGGGCACTTGGGCTCTTCTTATTACGGAATAGTATCCATTCCCTTTCTTTTCTTCTAAATATTCCCATTCAAATTTAGTGTATCCTTTCATATTAGTAATCCTTCAAAATCTTATCATTAAGATGTTATTTTCAATTCAGTTATTTAATGGTAACTTATTGGGGATACCTAAAACCCTTCAGGATAAATCATTTACTTTTCTAATTTTTTATCTATAAAGAAAAATCGATTTATTAAGAAGATTTTTTATACCAATTATTCATTATTTAATTCAGATAATCACCTACCGAGTTAGAGGGTTAAAATTGGGGTTTAATATTATAAATGTGAGAAAAGCTTTTCGTATTACTATTTTCATAGGGATTTTGATTTGCATGGTTAGTCCTTTATTTATACAAGGATCATTACTTTCAAATCAGTTTGATGATGCAAGCAAATGGAATAAAGAGAGCATTTTGGATGAGAATTTACTTGATTCAACTAAGGATAAGGGTATTGAAGATTCACAATCAATTAATGCGTTAGCTAATTTTATTATGGATGACACTGCTCCTTATAGTTGGATTGATGCTACAAGTGGTTCAGTTTTGTCCTTAAGTGATGATAGTTCTGCATCTGTTCCCTTGCCATTTAGCTTTGAATTTTATGATCAGCCTTTTGACACTCTCTATGTTAGTAGTAATGGTTGGATGTCTTTTACAAATCTTAATCCATATCAAATAATTAGTGGCAGCTATCCAATGTCAGACACAACTTTTCATTATTCAATATCACTTTATGGTGATGATCTTTACCCATCCGGGGATGTGTATGCTTATTCTGATTCAGATAAAGTAGTAATTGAATACTTAAGTATAGATAATTACGGAGGAGGTGAAGCTGGAACATTTGAACTAGTACTATATAGAAATGGGGATATTTTGTTCCAATATGACTGTCTAAGTATTGTACAATCACCAACTGTTGGTCTTAATTTTGGACCAGATATTACTTACTACAATAACTACGTAGGTTTATCATCTTCAACCGACAATTTGGCAATCTATTTTACTTCCTATACCCCAGACCATGAATTGTCATGTGGTTTGGAAACTCCTGTTAATCCAGAGATTAATGAGAATGTAATTATTAATACTACTGTATTTAATATTGGTTTAAATACAGAAACAAATGTTGAACTACAATTGTGGATTGATGACAATTTAGTTGCAAGTCAAACCTATCCAACTTTAAATGTAGATGAATATCAAACATTACAATTTAGTTGGACCCCCCACAGCTTTAGAACTTATAACGTTACGTCTTATGTTGTACCTGTTTCTAATGAACATAATTTGTTTAATAATAAGGTAACTGAGTTCGTAAATGCATTGGATCCAAATACGAGAATTGCATTTATTATTACTCATGGAGAATATTCAATGACTTCTTTAAGAACTTTCTATGAAGGGCTAGGTTACTATGTAGACTATGTCACGAGTATAATTACAGAGAATATACTTAGTTCATATGCATTAGTTTTTGTTGGAGAAAGTGGCAACATTTGGTCATCTGCTGAAGTAGCTGTTATGGAGAACTACATTATAGGTGGGGGGATTTTTGTTGGTGTTGGTGATAGTAATCCCGCAGATGGAGTATTGCAATTAGGAGCTAATTATGGAATATCATTTACAGGATCAGGCACTGGTTATTCCGGAATTTCTGCAAATATTAATACAACTCATCCAATGATGGAAGGAGTTGATTCTGTCTATATACCCAGTCCATATAATGCTCTACAGCTTTCAGGAGAAGCAGTTCAGATGTTTAGAGATGCTTCTGATACTGAAATCTATGGTGCATCAGTTGATATAGGTCGCGGTCATTTTGCAGTATTGGCAGATGATTTTTATGGTTGTATTTATGATGCAGATAATGAAATTATGTTTACCAATTTTCTAAAATGGAGATTATTATTTGATCTTAAAGCAGATTATCTGTTTAATAACAAATCTTCTTATGATGTAATAATCGATGTTGATGCTGGTGAAAATACTTTCTTAGTCACTGTCAATTCAACAAACAATATTAGCGCATTAGTGGAAAATTTGGGTGGATATAATGAAACATATGTAGAAATTGACATCTATGCAAATAATTCATTGGTAAATAATAGTATAATCCCAGAAATTTCGATCGGTGAAATAGCTGAATATCAATGCAATTGGACGCCAGCAGTTGCTGGTTTTTATGAAATGCTCATTTCAATCGTTCCAAATGAAAATGAATCGTATATCTATAATAATAATGTAACATTTAATGTACTTGTTCTAAATACTTCGAAAAGCATTGGATTTATCAGAACGCATGGGGTACAACAAATAGCAAATCTCATGTCCTTCTACAGCAATCTGAACTATTCTACACATAGTATATTTTCAATTGCTACAGATGAAATACTTAGTGCATTTCAATATGTATTCATAGGTGAAGGAGGAGGAATCTATAGTTTAGAGGAAATACAAGCAGTTGATAATTATATTGCTAATGGTGGCATTTGTGTTTGTATTGGTAATAATCCAGCACATATTGCTAGAGAACTAGCCTTTAATCATGACATCAATTACACCGATATTAGTCTTGGAGTAAACTACACAACTACAATAATTGATACAACTCATGTATTAATGCAAGATGTTACTTCTATTTACCTACCAACTGCTTCTAATGCTTTACAAGTATCTGGTGAAGCAAGAGCAATCATTTGGGATTCAACTGATACAGGCATCTATGGAGCAACAGCTGATGTTGAATCTGGACATCTCTGTATACTATCTGATGATTTTGCGGAATATCTCCATAGTGATAATAATGAGGTTTTATTTAACAACATACTAATATGGAAAGAACGACTGCTGGTCGATATAATCAACCCTGATGGAGGAGAAAGATTAGAAGGTGAATATCTAGTAATTTGGACCACTTTCAATCATGATGATATAACATTGAATTTTACACTTTTCTATTGGGATGATGTAAGCAAAGGTTGGGTATTGATAATTGAAAACTTAGTTAATGATACTAGCTACCTTTGGAATACCTCAAAAATAGCTGATGGTGTTTTCTATCGACTTATGATAATTGTTAGTGATGGTAACATCTCTGCGATAGATTATTCAGCAGGTACGTTCATTATTGACAACATTCCCGAACCACCTACAATTGATATTTTATATCCTAATGGTGGGGAAATGCTGAATGGTTCTGTTCTATTAACTTGGAATGCAACAGATCCTGATCTAGATATCCTTTATTTTACAGTCTACTATTGGAACGGAATTGCTTGGATAGAGTTGGCG
>JAUVZH010000066.1 GCA_030602675.1 Candidatus Heimdallarchaeota archaeon
CAACCAACCCGACCAGAAGGAGTTGTTTTTGTACGTGCACCTGGAGGTGTAGCACCTGATTTTTGAACTCCAGTATTACTGTAGCTTTCATTTGAATAGGTAACATATATCATGTTATCATTTCTTTCAGCTGCTCCTGAAATAGTAGCCAGTCCAATATCTACAGTACCACCATCACCAGCCCAAGCAAGAACGGTAGTATGTTTGTTACCTTTTGCTTGAAGAGCTGCGGTAATTCCTGATGCTGCAGAAGCAGCTGCTGCAAAAGCAATATTAAGAACAGGTGCATTAATAGCAGATTTTGGATATGGTCCTTGCCAGACAGAAGTACAACACGCAGGAACAGACATGATGACATCATCACCAAGAGCTTTCAAAGCATATCGTAAACCTAGTGATGAAGAACATCCTGCACAAGCAGCATGACCAGGAAGAATTGGTTCTGGTAATCTTAAAATTTCTTTAGTAGTAACCATTATGTTTTCACCTTATTTTAGAGTTTCAAGGTCTTTTTCTATCAAGTCTGCAGCATATTCTGCTGTGACATCCATCCCACTTAATCCCTCAATATGATGGAATGCTTTTGGACGATTCTCACTTTCAAAAAGGGCAGCCATTGTGTCTATAGCAATGATTCCTTTATAACCATATGATGGAGCTCGTTCTATAAAATGAATCGTCTCAATGTTCTTGCATAACTCTCTAAGTTCTTCATCAGGGAATGGTCGAAGAACTCTGATTCTTATCAAGCCAGCATCATAACCCTTCTTTTTCAACATATCAACAGAAAGTTCTATCTCTTCTGCAATAGATGAATGGGAAACGATGATGTGTTTTGTTTTCTTATCAATACCATAAGTATCAACAAGGTCACCATGGAATCTACCGAATCGTTTCTTATAATCAGCACAAACATCTTTAATGATTTGTTTTGCCCTATGAGTTGATTCCATAATGTTGAATCGTTTTTGTCGATAGTGCTGTGGATAAGATAGATTACTGTGTGTTACCGGATTCTTAGGATCCAATATGAAATGCTTAGGATTATATGTACCTATGAAATCATCTACATCCTTTTGAGCAGGCATATCTACTTGAGCATTTGTGTGAGAGAGAATGTAAGCATCTTGACAAACTAGAGATGGCATGTAAACATGTTCATGTTCACTAACCTTGTAGGCCATAAGAAGTGTATCGAATACTTCTTGTGCATTCTTGCAATAATATTGAATTATGCCAGAATCTCGTAAACTCATTGAATCTTGGGTTTGAGCCCAAATAGACCAAGCTGGAGCCAATTCTCTATTAACAATACTCATTACAACAGGAAGTCTTGCGAGAGCAGCCCACCAAACGAGTTCAGCCATATAGAGAAGACCATGAGCTGAAGTGGATGAGAAAGTTCGAGCACCAGTTGATGAGGCACCAATTAAAGCACCTGCTACGCTATGCTCACTTTCCACTTTAATTAATTCAGCACCCATTACTCCATCTTCTACGAATTCAGAAACTTTTTCCACACAATCTGTGGAGGGAGTTATAGGATATGCAGCTACAACTTCAATACGAGCCATTTTAGCAGCATATGCTGCAGCATAGTTTCCACTAATAATAAAAGTTTTAGCTTCTTCATTTCCTATAGATTTTGGACTTTTATCTGATACTGTCATCTTTATTTATCCTCCTCCTCTTCCTCAACAAGAAATTCAGTTTCTTTTACCATTTCTATACAATGTTTTGGACATTCATTAGCGCAAATACCACATCCCTTGCAGTATTCGTATTCAATAACCATTCTACCTTTTTCATGCGATGGATCATCGGGATTTAAAGTGATACAAGGTTCTGGACAATATAAAGCACAAATTTCACATCTTGTACATACATCATCGTCAATTATTGGTCGAAAAGTTCTCCACAAACCTGTTTTCCCTGCAGCGCCTTTCGTAGGTTTTGAATTCCAAGTTTCTACCTTAAAATCATCATTGCTTTTTGTCACTAATCTCAAACTCCTTTGCTATAAGGGTGTGTTTCATTAAAACCTCTTTTAGCAGCTTCGAGGTTCGTATCCCAAATACGTTCATTTAATTGACCTTTAATAGCATCTAACACTGAGTCAAGTTTAACCAAACCAGTTGCTTTAGCAACTGCACCTGTCATTATAGTATTGGTAATATAGCTATCAGCAATTTTTAATTCCAAATCAATAGCAATTTGAGTAGCATCTATCCAGTGTTTCTTGCATTTTAAGTCAGGAAATGCTTTTTCTTTGTTAAAATTGACAATTAGAGTACTATCTTCTGTTATACCTTTCATATAGAGAATTTTTGGTAATGCAGGATCAAGAACTGCAACTACTGTTGGTTTGTAAATCTGGGAATGTCGTTTAATATGGGAATCAGCAATCCTTGTATACGTTTCTACAGGAGCACCCCTTCTTTCAGCACCATAAAAAGCAAAAGCTTGGACAAATTTACCTTCTCTATGAGCAGCTTCAGCTAATATTTTTGCTGAAGTAACGGCTCCTTGTCCACCTCTACCATGCCAACGGATTTCTTCAAACATGATTTTAGTCACCTATATTACATCAAAGATTACATTTTTGTTAATTTCTTATTAATCCTTCGCCAAAACTCAACTTCTTTCTAACTTTGATGGTAAATTCATTGCTAAATAATTACATCATTTTGTAGTAATTGCTGAGCTAGAGTACAAGTAAGTTTCCAGCAGATTTATCGAATTAATTGGAATCTTATTTAATGTTTTGCATGATATGAACTAGGTGTTTTTAGAGGAAAAATGAGATTTGGTAGCCCGGGGCGGATTCGAACCGCCGTCTCCGGATTCAGAGTCCGAAAGGATTGACCACTACCCAACCGGGCTAGAACAACTGATTAATCAAAACTCACAATAAATTGCTTATAATCATTTTGATAATTTATTGAAAAATAAAGATAATAATTTTTATAACAAAAATTATTCTATATCTTCTGTGCCTTCTCTAGCTTGAATTTCTGAAGGGGTTGACTCCATATCTCGAATCAGTGTATTCATATCCGGTGGTGTGATACCAACATCCTCAAGATATTCAATATACCATCTTGCTAATCTTCTAGTTTCAAGTTGGTTACCTGTTTTTTGACTATAGAAATCATGAACTTTACTTGAAACTTCAGCAATGCTTGCACAATCAAAATTTCCTTCCAAATTTCGACCTTCAAAAATTTCAATCTTTACTTTCATTGCAGCACTATAGTTCTTTCTATTAGGATAAAATGTTAGTTTTGCTAAGTAATTTGCAGTTCCAAGAAATTTTTTTATTGGCGATTCTTTTGTCATTTCAATCACTTTATTGTTTTCTTTACTCTATTAATTGTTTTTTATATAATCTTTTTTCTAAAGGAAATAGAGGTCAACTAATTAATAGTCTATTACAAATTATCATGTATTTATTATTTATGCTTTGCGAAAGCTGTAATGAATAACATGTAAGCCAAATTCTTTACTCAAGTCTTGACATTGAAGTAGAAACTGTTTTTTCTTTAATCTCTTCTAGTAACTCTTCAGTTGATGAGAGAGCTTCAACTAATTGTTTTCTTGTTGTCCTAATACGGAAGAGGGGCATTAAGAGACTAAATATTCCTAGTGCAGCGAAAAATCCTGCAACTAAATAAACGAAGATATTTTCACTGCTTATTGCATAGTACAGAAATGGTCCTGACATTAACAGAACTATAGATGACAAAAACATGTGTCTTACTCCCACGCTTCCTTTTAGGATAATTCTTGTTGATTTATCCTTTTTCCTTTTTGCATGTATTCGCATCCAGAAGATCTCTCCGAAGATTGTTGCAATACCAACTTCGAGGATTGCAGGATCTTTTCTTGATAATGGTTGTTCTTTAATTTTAGAATTATTTACTTTCAATTCGAAGAATTTTTCAGCTTTTTTGATAGATTTATGTGGAGATATAGGGGAGTCAAATTCCATAATATCATATCCTCGAGATAGTTAGGAAACAAGAAACCTTACTAAAATCTTTCTAAAAAAGTGTTTTGGAAGAATTTCTAATTGAGCAAAGTTTGAAGAAAATTTTAATAATAGTAATTTTCTAACTTCTTTAATTTATTGAGGATTTATACAATGAAGACTATTGCAATAGTAGGATTGGGCAAATGGGGCAAAAATCACGTTAGAAACATTCGAAGACTTCAAACAGAAGGCTTTTGTGATAAAGTTGTTATTTGCGATGCGAACAAAGGTCATTTAAAATCCATAGGTGATATTAATGATATTCCACAAGAAAATCGCTATGATGACCTTGATAAGCTATTGAAGAACGAGAAATTAGCTGGTGCAGTATTAGCAATCCCAACAGCAATTCACAAAGATATTGCATTGAAAGTTTTAGAGCACTGTGACATTCTCTGCGAAAAACCACTAGCACCAACAATTGAAGAGTGCAAAGAAATCTCAGAGAAGGCTAAGAAATTAAACAGAATCGTACAAGTAGGACACTTGGAAAGATATAATCCAGTAGTTGTAACTTTGAAAACCTTCTTGGAAAAGGAAGATACTGAAGATAAAATAATGCACATAACCGGAAGAAGAGTAGGTCCAGGACCAAGCAAATTAGATAGTAAAGAATTGGATCCAAACTACTTAGGTTGTGGACATGACTTTATGGTTCATGATATAGATGTTGTAAATGGTATATTAGGAAAAATGCCTAAGAGAGTAATCGCTACTTCTTGCTATATCGAAGGATTTCCGTATGAAGTAGAGTTATTCGCAGTATTTGAATATGAAGGTTTTAAAGGACAAAACACAAACCCAATTTTATTTGACTGTAGAGCTACTTGGAGAGCTTATCCAAACCTAAAGAGAAGAAAGCTAATAGTACAAACTTCTAAAGATGTTTTAACATTGGATTTCATCTTACAATCAATAATCATGGAAAAAGGATTAGCTCAACATGCACTTAGCAACTCATTTTCAGAATATTTAGGAGCATATAGAGCTACTGAAGTGACAAACCATTATCTTGCTGCTAGCAAAGATCAAGAACCTCTATATTTACAAGATAAAGATTTCTTGTCTTGTATAGATTCAAGAAAGAAACCTTTAGTATCTGATGTAGAAGGTACAGTAGCAGTGAAATGTATAGTAGCAGCAATTGAAGCTGCAAAAACTGGTAAAGCAGTAGAAATTAAGTGAATCTTTTGAGATTCACATTTATCTTTTATTTTTTAGATTGAACTAGTTTTTTGAAAGTCTCCAGTGCAGAGTCTATTTTCGTAGCATCTTTACCACTACCTCGAGCGAAATTGGGTTTTCCTCCTCCAGAACCACCCATTACTTCTGCAACTTTCTTTATGAGTTCATTACTAGAAATGCTCTTTACAGCTTTCTTCCCAGCTCCGACTGCAATGAATAGAGAATCCTCTTCAATTAGAAGTATGAGAAGATTCTCATTTTTCTCAGTTAAAGTGAAAATGAGTTGACTGATATATTCATTATCACCAGAAATTGATTCTGCAAGTATTTGATATTTACCAGCTTTTTCTAGTTGTTTTTCAAGTATTTTAGACTCAAGTATGGCTTTCCCCTTCTTTAATTCAGAAATCTCTTTTTTCTGTGATTTCCATTCATCAAAGAACCGTTTTGCTGTTGCAGGCAATGCATTTAAATCAATACCCCACATATCTAATGCTTTCTGAACGGTTTGATTTCTATGCTGTAACTCCTTAATTGCTGTTTCACCTGAAACGTATTCCAATCGAACAATACCATCTTGAATCCTTTCTGAACTTAGCATTACAATGGTCCCAACATCGCCAGTTCTACTTGCATGTGTACCTCCACATGCTTCAATATCAATGTCATCAATTGCAACAATTCTAATATTCTTCCCTGGAACTGCTCCGCCTTGGTATATAGTAAATCCATATTTTTGTTCAGCAATATCTCGAGTCAGATTCTCAATTGTAACTGGTATGTTGAGATAAACAATTTCGTTTGCACGTTTTTCTATTGCTTCCATTTGATTTTTAGTTAGTGAATCATAATGAGTTATATCCAATCGTGCTTTGTCCATTGTTTTTTCAGCACCTGCTTGCCATACATGAGGACCAAGAACTTCTCTGGCAGCAGCATTAACAATATGTGTGGCAGTGTGATGACTCGTTAGTATTCTTCTACGATGAGGATCAATCGTACAATGGACCTTAGTTCTTTTAGTGGGTAATGGTTTTTCTAAAATATGAACAACTACTGCTCCAACTTTGCGAACTTCTTTTATTGGAACACCATCTATAGTTCCCAGATCATGTATTTGTCCGCCTGAAGTTGGGTAGAAGCTAGTTTTCTTTAATACTACTATATTCTTATTTTGCCAGATAATTTCACCCTCAAAAGTTAGATTTTCATAGTTAATATCTGTATCAGGCAAATCATCAGAAATCTTGATATCTGCTTGAGTTGCTAAAGGTTTCTCGACACTTGATTTCTCATGTTTGTCTGCAAGAATTCCATAAAAATCATTTGGGATACGAATTTCCCTTCCCATTTCTTTCGCTACTTCAACAACCATCTCAGGAACAATCCCGTTTGAATCATAAAGTGTAACTAGCTCTTGGGTTGAGATTTCTTTTGAAGATTTAAGTTTCTTCTTTAATAATTTCAAACCCTTTTCTTTAGTGGCTTTATAGCGTTTAAATTCTACATCTATAACATCCTTAACAGTTTCACCATGTTTTGTGTAGCCAGGGAATAATTCTTTCAAATCATCCATGTGCCATTCAATAATATCAAACAAATCTATATCCCAATCCATTTCAGCGATAATGGACCAAGCTCTTCGCAATAGAAATCTGAGATTATAACCTCCACCAACATTTGATGGTAATGCACCATCAGAGATAGCCCAAAGGAGAGAACGAGTATGATCAATAATCGAATAGGCAGCTTTTATTGGTTGAATTTCATTACGTAAATCATTTGGATCCATACTTAGAGTTTTTGCAACATCGACCCATACCCTTGCTACATCTGTTTCAGTATAATTTAGCACACCACTGTACCGAGCGTATCTTTTCCAAAAGTTCATGTTCTGTTTTAAGCCAACTTTCTTCAAAACCTTTGGAACAACTTCACCAAAATTAACTTCATATTGAGTTGGAGTTCCATTTATTAACCAAGTGGATCGTCCTAAACCTGCTCCCATATCGATTACTGTTGTTGATAAATCACTGAAACTACCATCAGGTTCAATTTTGTAAGTCATATAAACTTGGTTACCAACTTCTAAGCCACGAACGAAAAATTCCAAAGAGCTCCCAAGATTACCTCCACCACCCCAAGCATCTTCATGATAAATGATTTCCTTTGGATGTAAACCTAAACCTGTTGTTAAATAATCATGAATATATCTAATCCCTTCATCCATGAAATAAATGAAATTATTTGGTTTATTGAAAACAAGTTGACCGACCATAACAAATGATGTTAAGTGTCTTCCGGACAATCCAACATTATCAACATCATTAAATCTTAAGCAAGGTTGAGGTATTAGAACAGGATTTGCTGGAGGATCTACTTCTCCACTTACTACATGTGGTTGAAAACCATAGACAGAAGCTTGAACAAATTCAGTATCATTACGCCATCTAGCGACAATAGGATATCTGGGGATTACAGTATGACCATGTTTTTCAAAAATGGGTACCCAAGCATTCTTCCAAGTTTCGGTATAATTGTATTTTTTTCTTGATGGAGGATTATCTATAAAATCATAAGGTAAAAATCCACTTTTTAACCTGCATTCTGGTTCATCACAATAATCTCTCTTTTCCAGTGACCAGAAAGGTTTACTACAGTGAACACAAATGCTTCTACTAAAACCTAATTCTCGTAAAGATTCAACTGGGTAGAATTTTTCAGGTTTATCTTTTGAGATCTTTCGGATTTGATTTTTTAATGTATCAATATTAATTACCAAGGGATATCACACGCTTGAGAGCATATTGGAAATATACTACTTTTCTCTGTAAGCCTATTCTTTTTTTTAGTTTTCTCTAATTTATTATTATAAATTACTTTTCTTTACCATAATTATAACAAATATGGTTAATTGTTGGAAATCAGAAAAATAAAAGTAGAATCTCCGTAGATACGGAGATATCAATCTCATCTGAGAACTATTTCTTCGAAACTTTTGCTGAGCCGCCTGCTTTTTTTATCTTCTCTTTAGCAGATTCTGAAAATGATTCAGCAATAACAGTTATTTTTGAAGCGGGACCTTTACCAAGTACTTTTGTTACACCCATCTTAGTTGTATCAATAGTAATGTCTCGTCCTAATCTAGTTGCAAAACCTTTCTTAACGAAGTAATCAATTCTTTCAGAGATTTCACCAATATTAATCGATTTTTGAGGAGTAGTTGATCTAGGTGGTCTAACAAAACCATGTTTACCATATTTTTTACCGATTACAATTGAATGCATCCATTCATGTCGTTGTCCACCAGCTTTACCGACACCACCTCTGCTTCCTGCTTTCTTGTGTCCTTTTTGTATTCCGTAACCGTGGTGCATGCTTCCTCTTTGTTTCCTAACTTTTCTTCTAAATCTTTGAACCATTGTAATAACCTCACATTTACATCATTTTTTCGAGTAGAGTGTTTATCTTCTCACCTCTATATCCTAAGTCACCACCTCTGGTGATAGGATTTTTGACGCTTTTGAAGCCTTTTCTAGGAGGATGTAATCTGAACATTGGTTTTAAATCCTCAATATGTCGCATGTCAGCTTTACCTTCTAAAAGAGCAGTTACGAATGCGGATGTGCTTTCAAATTTGCGTTCTTTTAGGAACTTAACATTGAGTTTCTTGTTGCCTTTAATTCGTGCACGCTTTTTAATCAATTCAGTTAAAGTTGCTTTATCGATTTCGCCCCATGTTATAGTATCTTTTAACTTCTGTAACATACCCTTGTGGAGACTATCATTAGGGACAACTGCTACATGATTCGGTCTAGTTAGATTAAGCAATTTTAATCCATGTTTGATATCTTGTGGTTGATCAACAGAACCTCTTATTCTGACTATTGCTAATAATCCAAATTTCTTTGTAGACACATATATCACATCCATCAATTCATCTACCCCAATCTCTAGGGGTCATAATTTTGTAGGTCTTCTTTAGAGCTTCAAACGTAGCTTTTGCATAGTTTGGAGTTGTTCTTGTTTCTCCGAAAGTTTTAGTCCAAATATCTGTTATGCCTGCAAGTTCAAAGACTATCTTAGCGACTTTCCCTGATACTAAACCTAAACCTTTTGGTGCTGGTTTAGCAATTACTCTACAGTTTCCTGTTTTTCCTTTTGTTTGGAAAGGAATACTGTGAGGGTCATGACAGGAACATTCCCAAGACCCACAACCTCTTCTAATAGGAGAGATTTGTAATTTTGCAATTGTGATTGCTTTTCTAATAGCTGGACCAATTTCCTTGGTTTTAGCTTCACCAATTCCAATAAGACCCATTCGATTTCCTACAGCAACGCAAGCTTTGAATCTAGACTTTTCTCCAGCATCTGTTTGTCGTTGAACAAGGTTAATATTTATAACTTCATCTTCTAGGTTTGAAACTAAAGTTTCAACGATTTCCTGTTCAGAAATTTTCAATGACTGTTGGAAGATTTCATCAATTGAAGTTATTTCACCTTTTTTAACCATTCGAC
>JAUVZH010000238.1 GCA_030602675.1 Candidatus Heimdallarchaeota archaeon
AATCAAGGTCAGGCAAATAAATAACCCTCTTTGTATGTTCAATTAGAAAACCTACAGTATCTGCATGTTCATCTCTGTGAGGAACTTTGAATGTTTTAATATTGAAATCTTCCATAGGATACTCATAATTCATCTTCATACTGAATAGGACTAGATTTTTTCGTTCGAATAGATGCTGAAATGGATGATTATTCTTCAAAAATTCACTCATTTTTGTTGAACAAAACACCATGACTTCATCAGCATCACAACATTCCTTACCTAGCGACCAAAGACCTGAACAATGTCCATAATGAGCATGTGTTAAGAAAATTCCAGATATTGGTATTGATTTTTGATTTTTTACTTTTGGAATTACTTTCTTAATAATTTCAATTTGATCTTTCAAATCTGGTGAAGCATCAATTATGTAACAATATTCCTTTTCTTTATCAAGAAATGCAATAGAAGGACCTAACCTTCTTTGATCTGGATTTTTTCTAGCATTTGAACAAATTTCACAATCACAATTTATTTGTGGTACACCAGCATCTTGACCAGATCCCAGAATTAGAAGTTTCATAAGTGGAGTGAAATCGCTTTGTGTTTAATTTTTTTGGTTGTACTGATTTTTTCAGTTATTTAATTTACTTCTTAGTAGCTCAAACCAAAGAATTTTTCTTATCTTTTTCGTCCATTCTTCAAAAATATTTTTTAGTGTAAATACACTTCATCAAAAGGAATTGATGTAAGAACTTGGTGGTAGTTAATTGGTTTCAACTTGGTTAGGAACTTTTATGATACTTTTACCATTTATTGGTGCATTACTTTTATTGTTAGTTTTTAAATGGAAAGCAGATAGCACAGGTTTTGCTATGTGGGTAGTAATTGTAGTTTTTGCTATTGTCTATTTCAAAACTGATGTAGGAGTAGTTTTTCTTGCTTCTATTGCAGGATTCATAAAATCCTATCCTATTGCTCTAATGGTTTGCACTAGCATCTTTATGATTACGTATATGCAGAAAACAGGTGCATTACAACGTATAACAGTTGCATTTAAAACATTAGGTGGAGAGGGCAAAGAGCCATTTCAAATTATGTTCATCAACATTGGGCTGGGTTGTTTTTTAGTCAGTATTGGTGCAACTCCTGTAACAATGTTACCACCTATAATGATTGCTTTAGGATATTCTTCTTTAGCAGCAGTTGCTTTACCAGCAATAGGTTATGACCCACTTACAACTTTTGCTTTGCTAGCTATACCAGCAGTTATATTTCAATCTGTGATGTCTGGATTATTTAATTTCGATCCTATTTTTCCAACTCTTGCAGAAAGTGGTTTTATCTTCTCATTATTTATGCCTGTTGTTACAACTGGTATATCATTTGGCATGATGTTCATTGCAGGTGGTAGAAAAATGTTATTTAGAAAAGATTCAATGCTATTTGCTGCCGTTGGAGGAATTACTGCTGGTGGAACAGCTATACTTGTCAATGGTTTAGCTAAGCTTTTAGAAATGGATGGGTTAGTTCCCTTAACTGGACTTTTTGCTGGTTTGTTTACTTGTGGTTCAATGCTTCTATTAGCAAAAATTATGAAATTAAAGATATTTGATCGTGGAAACCTAACTGAAGAGGATATGAAAATTGAGAAATCAATGCCTTTATGGAAAGCTTTTATGCCTTGGATAATTCTGGTAGTTTTATGTGGAATAACGAATTTTGTACCTCAAATTTATGATTTCTTATTTACAAAATTAGCCATGAATATACAAATAGCTGGTTCTAAACCAATCGCTTTACGAGTTTTTTGGAACGCTTGGTTCTGGGTAATTCTTTCTACTTTATTATCTATGCCCTTTTTAGGTGTTAAAAATAAGTTGAAAGATACTTTTTCTACATGGGCAAAGCGCTCAATTAGACCTGTTTTCGCTGCAGCAATTTTCTTCTCTGTTGCTTCTGTTTTGAATTGGTCTGGTGCTACTGGTGAAATTGGTTCTGATGGTTTTTGGGTAGTTGCTACTGAAAACAATATAATTAGTGTGCTCTCTGATGCAAGTGCAACTATTTTCGGGAAATACTATCCTTTTATTGTACCATTTATTGGTTTACTTGGTGGTTTTGTTAGTGGTAGTGAAACTTCAGCGATAGCCATGTTTACAAAATATCAGTTTGATACTGGGACAACACTAGGGTTGTCAAATAATGCAATAGTTGTTTTAGGAGCATCAAATGGTATTGGAGGTGGACTTGCCAGTGTTTTAAGTCCTGCTAAAATCCAAAACGCAACTGCAGTTATTGACAAACAAGGTATAGAAGGTGAAGTTATAAAGAAAACTGCACCAATTGCATTACTAATGGTAGTTGCGGTTTCAGTTATTACTTTGTGTTGGGCAAATGAGTATTCAGTTGGTCTATGGATAGCTGTAATAGCTATAGCAATTGGTTCAGTTGCAACATTAATTCTAGCTTACATTGGTATTGTGCGGCTTGTTAGAAAAAGAAAATCCAAAAAAGAAAAAGTGGAGGAAGTAGATAAATGATAGCAATTGAAATCCTTGCATATATTTCTGTAGGAATAATAACTCTTAGTTGGTTATTTTCAATTATTCATGAGTTAGTAAAGAAAACCCATTCAAACTATGAAACAAAGGAACAACAAACAGAGTGATAAGGTGAGAAAGATTTGACTCTAACTACAGATGAAATACTAACAATAGTAGGATTATCAATTATCTTAGTTGTATGCATTACATTACTAACTTTTCTTTTATTGAGTCATTTTAGTGATTTTAAAAAGATGGACATAAAAATGGGTTCTAGAATTGTTAGCTATTTTAAAGAAAAAGATAAAGAACTAGATTAAGAAAAATGAAAAGAAGGTTGATAAATTACCATTTCTCGGTAATTTCCTTCATCCAGATATCTGAAGCCTTCACTACTGCAGCTATGAGATCATCTTCTCTTCCTTTTGAACCGGCATCAATGGCTTTGAATACTTCTTGTATTATTGAAAAGATTGTTTTTAGAACTAGATCCATTTGTTTTGGTATCTCGTCACTTGTCAATAGAACTTCTAATTTCTCTAACGTTGATGTGTTGAAATTATTTGCTAAATCAAATTGTCTTTCCAATAAAGCTGATAATGCAGATTGAGTGTTTTGTATTATTCTTCCGAATACCAGTTGCTTATCTTTTGGACACAAATTGATTAGCTTTTCAATAGATTTTACATCTTCAATATGAGGTATCGTTTCTTCTTCAATTATAAATTCTTTAGGTTCTGTAGTTGGTTCATATGTTGGTTCTACTGTCTCTTCTTGTGGAGCAAGATATTCTACTGCACGTTCATAGTCATATGATTCTGTAGTAGGTTGAGTCTCTAATGAATCTAGTGAAAATACTACATCTTCAAATTCATCTTCACAATCATCTACAAGTTCCATGCTATCAGACAAACCAAAGTGAATCTGAACTAGAATGTTTGCTCCTTTAAATGTCTCTGGAGTGATAATCAAATCATCTTGCTTTAACAAGTATTCATAATCATGTTCGAATGCTTTTGTAAATTCAATGATTTTTTCCTTATGAATTGGTTTTGTTTTGTTCAGCATTAAAACTGAATCTCCATAGATACCTGGACAGATTAACACTCTCTTTTGACCAATTTCTACACTTTGTATTTTGAGTTTTGATTTTTCGCCAGTGATCTCTTCTAATACACCTCTTATACCAGTCATCGCTCCTCCAAAAAGCAAATCACCTTTAACACTTTCAGGTTCATTGATTATGTAGACACAAGGAAGACCATTCATAATATAAGCAACGGTCACTATTTCGTTCTTCCATCCAATATTTGCTACTTGTTTTCGCAAAACGGTACTGAATAAAATTGCAATTAATACAATCAATGCTGCGCCAACTGACACATAAATCAAGTTATTTCCTTGTAAAATCCATGGAGTAACTGATGTTTGTATTAAATTAATATTATATATTTGGCTTACTTCATTTCCAGCAAAATCATTAACAGTTACTTCTAATGTATATTGACCAAATGGTAGATCAGTTAAGTTTAAAGTTAGAATATAAACACCCAATTGACCTGTACTTTCATTTGTAGGAGTTAATACAAATAATTGGTTATAATCATCACCTGTAATTAAGAGAGTAACATTTCTAATTCTTAGGTTGTCTGTAGCAATAATTTCTATTGTTATATTAGTTGCATCTAATGCAACTTCAACATCTAAAACACCTGATGAACCATCAGTTATAGATTGATCATTGATTGTAACACCTAAAAATCCAGGATTTTCGCTGTCAATATAAAACACTATATTTGTCGCAGCTTCTCTATCATATGAATCAAGCACTACAATAGTTAAACTATGTACACCTTCAGAAGTAGTGTAGTGAAGTTCAGTTACTGAGATAGGTAATGTGAATGGGAGCATTTGAATGTCTGAAATGTAACTATAAGTGAACGCTTTGTCACCATCAATATAAATACAGACACATTTAACACCAGTTCTTGCATTAGAAACTGTTATGTCAAAATCAAAAGAACTATTTATAATATAAAATGGACTGACTAGATTAACAGAATATTCAGGTAGAATAAGATAAATTTGAAGGTAAATTATCGCATTGGCATAATTATTTGCCATATCAACAACATCAACAGTTATTGTGATATAGCCATGTGTTTGATTAAGCTGAATATATTGTGAGTTCTTCAGGTATGTCCAAGTACTAATAACTATATCATTTATTTTCACAATAAATTTCTTGATTCCTGTGCCATCTTCTGTACTATCCCATTTTAGATAAATTATGTTATCTATAATAACTGAATCATTTGCTGGGAGATTGATATTAATTGTAGGTGCAGATTGATCAACTGTAACCCATCTCATATCAGTATAATTAATTCCTGCAGCAACAGCGACAATTGTTATATTGAATAATGGAAATTCATCTATGGGAATGGTATTAAGATCAAAAGAATAGCTTCTTGCAGCTATACCTAGAGTGGTATTTAATATTTCATTCAAATAAATCTCAAATCCAGAAAGACCTACTACATTCGCTATAATCCAATTGAAATCAATCACTGGAGATGAGCTGTAAAAGTGTGGTTGAATTGGATTAGTAATTACGATTTCTGCAGTTGATGAATCATGGTTAATTGTTATTGTATCCTCAAAGAAGTG
>JAUVZH010000105.1 GCA_030602675.1 Candidatus Heimdallarchaeota archaeon
TTATTCTATCATCAATACTCGTATAACCAGCTATGAAATCTAAAGCATCTTTTGTTAATGCATCAGCTTCAAGATTAGCAATATCTTCATTATAGGTTCCATTTATCTTTTCAACAGGTTTCTTGGTTGGTAAAGCTAAGCCTTCTATTTTTGGAGACAGTTTAGCAACGCTAAAGGCTTCTGCAGCTGCTTTATTCAAGGATTCAAGTGTCATGATATTTGTATAAGAAAACCCTTCAGCACCTTTGTGGATGACTCTTATACCTGCACCAATTTCGCTTCTAGCTCTTTGAGTTCCTATACTGACACCATTAATTATGACTTGTTTTTGATTGTTATAGGTGATGAATAATTCGATTTCATCCATACCTTTCTTCTTTGCTTCTTTGATAACTTTATGACCAACTTTAATTGCATCGTCAAGCATTTTATCTTCCTCCTAGAATTACAGTGCAAGCTAGTTTTCCGCCACCAGCATCGACTTTGGCAGCTTGTTCTTTACCACAAAATCCAGTGCCAATATTAAGTTGTAATTTCTTTCCCACTCCAAGTGTGGATGAAAGCATTTCAAAAGCATTACCTGTCATTGTTGGACCAATGAAAACTTTGTCAGTTAGTTTTCCATTTTTGATTTCATATGCTTGTCCTGTTCCAACCATGAATTCACCAGATGTATCGGCAGAACCATTCATCATACCTGTTACATAAAGACCGTCTTTAACAGCTTCATATAATTCTTCATCTGTCATGTCACCTGGTGTGATGTATGTGTTTCTCATTCGTATAAGAGGTTCATCATTGAAATTGAATGCTCTTGCATTTCCTGTTGGTTCCATTCCCATTTTTGCAGCATAATATCGATCATTTAGATATCCTGTTAAAATGCCATCTTTAATGAGTTCTACATCTTTACCTTTAGTACCTTCATCGTCATACATGTACCATCCGGTAGCATCATCAAAAACTGGAGTATCAATTATAGTGATTAATTCAGAACAAACTTTTTTATTCAATTTGCCTTTTAGAAAACTTCCAGCTTCAACTAGATCTGCTTCGCTACAATGACCTACAGCTTCGTGAGCAATAATTCCTACAGAAGTATGATCTATAACTACTTTTGTGGCTCCACCTTTAGGTAATGATGCATCTAGATTTCTAATTGCTGATTCAGAAACAAATTTAGCTAATTCAGTGAGGGGATGCTCGTCAATTAGTTCAAATCCTTTGGCTTTACTCCAAGCATCTGAGTAGGGGGCTATTTTAGTTTCTCGAGAAGCTACACCTTGAGCACGAACAGTTGGTATCATGATTCTTTGTTCTATTTGAGCTCCATCACTATTTGCTACAATACGATGATCAATAATCTCATCATATCCTATATTGTAGCTCTTTATTTCTTCGTAATCTTTGTATACTTTCTCTGCTTCTTTTATCATATTGATTTTCTCTGTTACAGAGACATCCTCAAGAGACTTTATCCTAGGTGAGATAACCTTATCTTGATATGGTTTTGTATCTGCAAATGTTATCTTCTCTTTCTTAGAAGATGCTGCACCTTTAGCTAACTTCGTTGCTTGTTGAATTATTGACTTTAGGTCTTTAAGCTCTATTGAAGTAGTTGAAGCAAAACCTAATGCACCATCAAAAAGAACTCTTGTGCTAAATCCTCTTCGAGATCCGGTATCGACAGTTAATTCACCATCTTGAGACTGGTATTTTGCTATGTATTTATCTTGATATCGAACATCGACGAAATCTACTTTGAGATTTCTCCCATATTCTATACCTTTCAGAATTACATCAATCATCATATTCACTTCAAATTCTAATTTGAAAAAACTCTTTATTTTCTTTTTATCGTAGTATGGTCACTTATAATTAGCATTTGTGTTAAATCTGACCAACTTGTGCTCATTATTCGTGTTATAAAAATCCTTAATTAAACAAAGTCTTATCTCATATCTGATAATGTCAATTAAATCAAAATTGGGGTCTTTGGTTAGATGGCAGGATTCTTTGAAAAACTGAAATATTATTCAAGAATGATATTCCTTAATCGAAGAACTACTTTCATCATGTTTCTGGGTTTGGGTATAAGTTTAGCACTTATTTCTGAAAGTTTGATGTTTTTGTATAGCTTTCAGTATGGATCTTTTGAAGAATTTAACAATGGAATTCCTCCACGCCAAATGACAATTAGTTTAGGAGTATATGATGTTTCAACTCAAGAGGAAGCATCAACTGTAGAGCTTACTTCACTTGCAGAATCTGCAATAAAAGAGATTGATTTTGAGGATCGGATTGTCAAAATAGATTGGTATATTTCTAGAGGGTTATTCATGGTTGTGAATAATTCGCAAGGCAAGGACGAGATTGTTTATGATTTCAATATTTATGCAATCCCCAATGATTATTTCAGTGCTCTGCAAGAAATACTTTACAATGGAACTATTCCACAAGAAATTGGTGATACAATTGCAGTCGCAAGTCAGTCTCTCATTGATAATACTAACTTAAGTAAAATGGGAACATTCCCAATGTATACTCCAGTTGGGGGTCTTGATGCTGATGGAGAAGTATTAATTGATTTAGGGATACCAATAGCAGGACAGTACATAAACGTATCAGGATTGATAACATCAGAAACCTTTGAAAATGTAAAGGGTCCATTGGAAACAGATTTTGCTGCAATGTCTTATTATTTTTCAGATCAATTCTTGTTGACAAGTTATAACAATTTTGGGCATTTTGTATCAACATTGAATGAAGTTCCAAATTATCTTTCTGTACCCAAAGGTTTGGCATTTGGAACTGGAAGAGTTGTTTTTGACTTGCAGAAGATAAATTCATTTAAAATATCATCAGAAATTGCTCAATTAAATCATCTAAGTCAATTATTGTCAAGGGAATTTGAAGAAGCAGGTTATTCAGCAATAATCTATTCGGACATAATAGAACTACTAAGAGATTTTAACAAAGAATTTCTAATACTCCAATTGTTTAGTTTGTTATTTATTACTCCCATTGTTGGAATGGCTCTATCCTTAACCAATTATTCTGCTAATTTAATGAAAAGAAGACAGAGACGACAAATCTCAAGTATGTTACAAAGAGGGGTATCACAGAAGGAAGTAGTTCTGGTTCTAATTGTTCAAGTAATTGAATTAACGATATCAGCAGTTTTGATTTCATTTATTATGGGTTATGGTTTTACTTGGTTAATCAATCAAAGTACAGGTTTTCTAAACTTTTCTGGTTCAAGCTTTTATCCAACTGTAAATATGTTTATTCTCTACACAATAATTGGTATAGGATTTGTATTTTCAATTATTATAAATGCAAAAAATGTTTGGGAATTAAGTCAAATAACAATTCAAGAAGCATATTCAGAACACCAAGTCAAGAAACCATTATGGCAAAGATTATACTTAGATATAATTTTGATAACCATTGGTATTGCTCTCTGGTTAATTATCAGAATCCAATTAACTGGTACTTCAGCTTATTTGTTTGCATTCGGATTTGGAACAACTGCACCAATACTTTTGGTACTTGGGAGCATAATGCTTGCAACTAGAGTTTATCCATACTTCATAGACTTTATTGCAAAGCGAACTTGGAATATGAAAAATTTTGAAATTATAGGAATAGCATCAAGAAGAAGTTCCAGAAGAAAAGGAGATGTAACTAGGTCTCTTATACTAATAACTTTAACATTTACATTGATTTTTTCATCGATAGTAACGATACAATCATATCATAATTTCGACAGTGAAAAAGTGTATTATCAATTAGGATCTGATATATTAGTAAGAAATGTAAATTTGAATAATAATATTACAAAGAATACTGTTCTTGGAATTGTAGGAGTTCAATCAGCCACCATTTTAACTATGACGAGTCAAATAGTCACTTATGGGACAGTAGCTTATTCGTATATAACACTAGGAATAGATCCGACTGAATTTGCTAAGACGGCATATTTTGATAAAGAATATCTTGGTGGAGAGGATCCAGAGGAATTCTTTGATGCTATTCAAAATAATAATGATGTTGTTATGCAAAGAGATCAATTAGATTATATCAATACCTACCCGGGTGATGAGGTAACAATCTACTACGAAAAATATCGCGTGGGAATAGTAAATAAAACACTCAAAGTGACAAACGTTTACAAATTCTTCCCAAGATTTTTTGTTGAATATCCAAGCTTAGGAACAACCTATTTCAGTTTTACAATTGTTGGAACTTATCAAAATTTGTTAGATATGGCATATAGTGACCACAGAATTGCTGGTGATTTGCTTGTAAAAGTAGCAGATGGTTATAAAATAGATGAAGTTGCTACAGCAATAGAGCTTGAGCTTGGAAGAGATGTTGATGATGTAATTGAAAATATGGGAACATCACATGGAAGCTTAAGGAATACCATGCTATATGGATCTTTAAACGCATCATTTATTTCTTCATTAATCATCACAATAACAGCAATTATTCTAATGATTCTTGTTCAAGTTTTAGAAAATGAAAGAGAAGTTGTTACACTAAAGGTTCTAGGTATGTCTCCCAGGCAATTATTCAGAATGTTTCTGACAGAAGCTATGACAGTGATTATTTTTGGTGCCTTGATTGGTGCTAGTATAGGAATACTTGCTGCAAATATGTTTACAGAAATACTAACATTTGAAACTGTAATTCCACCTACAGAAATGATCTATCCACCATTTGAACTATCAGTATCATTAACAATCTTATTTGTAACTGGTCTATTAGCTGCTGCTGTTACCTCCTACATAGTTTTCAGGAAAGACACCATTAAAGCAATTAAGCAAATATAGACATAACTGGTTATTTGTAAAGCTAAGCTTGATTACTTTGTGATGAAGAGAATATTTTCTAAAAAGATTTACAGTAGCTTTCTTAAAAAAGTTAATACTCTCCAGTTTAAAACAAACAAATTTATACTACAAAGGTAATCAAATCAGAGGCACGGTAGTATGGATTATATATGAAATATGGTAAATTCCGGTGAATATTATAATGAGAATCATTGAAAGGCTAAAAATCTTTTACAAAATGCTTCTACTAAACAGACGAAATACTGTTGTTATGTTTCTTGGATTAGGTATTAGCCTTGCAATGATTTCAGAAGGATTAATTTTCATGTATAGCTTTCAATATGATGCCTTTACATCCTTTAATAAAGAAACTCCAACAAGACAATTTACTATCAAAATATCATCAACGCATATTATTGATAGAGAAGATGAAATAATTTCTGAGATATCAAATATTACTAATTCAGTATTAGATAATATAGGTATAACTGATAGAGTATTAAGAACAGATTGGATTTCAGAAAGAGGCACTTATCTCTATGTGGGACCGAGATACGCTAATGGAACTGAGAAACTTTTAACTGACTTTACTACCTATGGATTACCACCTGATTATTTCAGTACATTTGAGACACTCTTATTGAATGGAACTCTTCCTCATAAAATAGATGAGGTTGTTGTAGTAGCAAAAAGAAGTATAATAGAAAGTACGAACTTATCAAAATTAGGAACTTTTCCGGTTTATGTTCCAGTATTAGTTCTTCCCCCTGATCCTTATGCTACTTTGAGTTATCCTTATGGTATGAATGGTGACTCGAAAACTGGAGCTTATGTTAATGTAACTGGTGTAATTGCAAGTGAGGATTTTGAAAATTATAAGGGCATTTTAAGTGAAGATTTTGTAGCACTAGATGAATATTTAACAGATCAATTTATGTTTACTACTTATAAGGGAGTAATGAATTTCGTCTCAAGGATTGAATATCAATATGGTGATTTGGCATTTAGATGCCGCATGGCTTTCGATTTGAGCACAATAGATGCTTTTAACATTGCAGGTGAAATAGCAATGCTCAATAGACTAAGTCAAGAAATTCTTCGAGCATTTGAAAATTCTGATTTTGAATTAACAGTACAACCTGAGCTAATAGAGCAATTAAGAGAGTTTAATGAAGAATTTCTAATCTTCCAATTATTTGCGTTGTTATTTACAACTCCACTTATTGGAATGGCATTATCACTAACAAATTACTCTACTAATCTAATGAAAAAGAGACAACAAAGACAAGTCTCAAGTATGCTTCAGAGAGGAGCATCTAGAAAAGAAATACTCTCTCTTCTAATATTTCAAGTAGTAGAATTTACTGTTGCTGCTTTGTTAATTTGCGTAATTATTGGTTATCCATTTGCTTGGTTAATGATGAAAAGCAATGGTTTCTTGAGTTTTAGCGGTACAAGTGTTTTTCCATCAACAAATATGATAATATTTTACATAATAATTGCTGCTGCATTTATCTTTTCAACAATCGTAAATGCTAAAAATATCTGGGATACAAGCAATATTTCAACAGTAGAAGCTTATGGTACTACAGTTCAAAGAAAACCAACTTGGGAACGAACATATCTTGATGTAATTCTAATACTAATTGGTATTGTGTTATGGTTGATTGTAAAAATACAACTAAAAGGAAGCCAAGCATATGCATTTGCTTATGGTTTCGGAACAACGGCTCCCATTTGTCTAGTTCTTGGAAGTATTCTACTGGTAACAAGAATCTATCCTTATTTCATTAGCTTACTAGCAAAGATTGGTTGGAAATCTCCAAAACTGGGGATACTTGGCTTATCGGCTAAAAGAAGTATGCGAAGAAGAGGAGCAGTTATTCGTTCATTAGTGCTTATAACCTTAACATTCACGTTAATCATATCATCTGTAACCATAATTCAATCGTATCAAGATTTTGATACAGAACAAGCATATTATCAATTAGGAGCAGATATTCTAATAAAAAATGTGAAAGTTAAAAACGAAAACATGAAAAATCTAGTGTTAGCTATTGAAGGAGTAAGCTCAGGAACATATTTGACATTTACAAGTCAAGTAGCAACATATGGAGCTATTACCTATGGATATATATTAGTTGGAATAGATATCGAAGAATTTCCGAAAACTGCTTACTTTGATAAAGAATATCTTGGAGTTAGGGATGCTTCAAGATTCTTCTCACAAATTGATAATTATACCGATGTCTTTATGCAAAAAGATGAACTAGACAAAGTCAATAGTGCAAAAGGTGGACAAATGGATATCATTGTTGAAAAATACGCACAGGGGAAATCCAACTACACTTTAGATATAGTTGATACTTACAAGTATTTCCCAAGATTTTTCGTGAAATATCCAAGAACTGAATCAACAATCTATACATTTACAATAGTAGGAAATTATGATCTTGTTAATAATCTAGCTTATAATGAAATGAATATTGTAGGAGACATGCTAGTAAAAGTAACAGATGGTTACTCGATTTCTGAGGTTGCTGATGCAATAGAATTGGAAATTGGTAGAAGTGTTGAATGTGTTGAAGATTTGATGGATGCATATGAAGGAAGTCTGAGAAATACAATGCTATATGGGTCACTCAATACTGCGTTTATTTCATCACTGATTATCACAGTTGCTGCAATTTCATTAATGATCATAATACAATCTATTGAAAATGAAATGGAAGTTGTTATGCTAAAAACTCTAGTCATGTCACCAAAACAACTCTTTTCAATGTTTACAACTGAAGCACTATCGCTAATCTTATTTGGTTCAATAACAGGATTTATTGTAGCAATTGGTTCAGCAACAATGTTTATGGACATTCTAACAGTTGATAATGTTCTCCCTCCAGTAGAGTTAGTTTTCCCACCAATACAAATTATAATAGCATTTTTGTTATTATTCGTAACCTCAATTGGCGCAGCTGCATTAACATCTTGGATTATCTTTAGAAAAGATACAATTAAAGGGATCAAAACGCTTTGAATGTTTAACCAGTCCTGCATTAGCTAGGACTTTCATTTCTAATATAGAACATTTAAAACTCTAGAGACTGATAATTC
>JAUVZH010000244.1 GCA_030602675.1 Candidatus Heimdallarchaeota archaeon
GGTTTACTCAAGACTTCTTGAATTTAACTCAATGGCAACAGGTAATTTTCTTAGAACCAGGTGATGTAGTACTGCTAGATGTGGTTTACATTAACGAACTATTCTACTGTAAATTAATTTATTCAGTAAACTAGAAAAGAACAGCTTTCCTAAATGGAAAGCTCATTCTCTCATTTTTTAGTATAGTCATCATTTCTGAGCTTTTGCTTTCTTTCTCTCAATTTTACGGATGATTGAATCCGCCACTTTTACCAAAGGATAAATTGTCTCAGAAACAGCTGGAGCATAACAAAAATCAATATCCATGAGATCGTAAGCTGTTAATCCAGTATGAATAGCCATTGCAATATAGTTTACATTTACATCTACTTTCTCTTCACCTATGGCTTCTAATCCCAGAATTTTGCCATCATCAGCTTTTGCGATTAATTTCAAGGTAATATCCTTGGAAGTAGGCATGTAATGTGGTCTAATAGGTGCAGATAGTTTTGCAGTTACTGTTTCAATTTTAAGCTCTTTTGCATGTTCCTCGTTAATTCCTGCTAAACCAATGTAAAATGTTCTAGAAGAAACAATAAAGGAGTTAACATTCCCTGGATAAGATGCATTACCACCAGCAGCATTTATTCCTGCAACACGTCCTTGTCTTGTAGCAGGTCCTGCAAGTTGAGCAAGATTAGCAGAATTGGTAACTAAGTTATTTGTAATAATACAGTCACCAGCTGCATAAACACCATCAATACTTGTTTCCATTTTGTCATTGACTTCAATTGCTCTATATTTTTCTGAAATTTTCAAACCTATTTTACTCGCTAGCTCAACGTTAGCTCTAACACCTGTTGCTAAAACAACTAGTTCAGTATCAATTGCCTCATCAAATGAATCATTACCAAATTTAACAGATTGAACAGTATCTTTACCGATTATTTCTTTAACTAACATACCGGTTTTTACAATAATTCCAGTTTCTTCGAGATTCTTCTTTACAGTATCAGCAAATCCCTTAGAAATCTTGAAAGGCATTAATTGTGGTTGCATTTCTATAATGGTGACTTTTTTACCCAAGTGTGCTAATTCAGAAGCTACTTCAATACCTATTGCACTACCACCTACAACAACTGTATTTTTAACATCCTTACTATCAGTAGCTTTCTTAATTGCATCAGCGTCTTCAGCAAATTTTAGTCGAAAAACATTACCAAGATCGCGGCCTGGAATTGGTGGAACAAAAACACTAGATCCTGTACAAAGTATCAATTTATCATATTCTAAAGTGAATCCTTCACCTGTTTCTGGTTGAACTTTAACGATCTTCTCTTTGAGATTTACATCTTCAACTACTGAGCTTTTATGAAGCTTAATTTTCATCATTTCGTATCTAATATTCTCAATTATGGAATCAACTGAAGGTAAATAACCTCCAATAACGAATGGCATTGCACATGGATGAAAAGTGTCATAAGCTTTTGTATCTATAACTGTAATATCTGCTACTCGATTTTTAATACGAGCAGCACCAGCTGCACTTAATCCAGCAGGACCATTACCTATGATTACAATTTTTTCTGTCATTTTAGTCCTAACCAAAAATTCTGTTAAACTTCTAATTGAAATGCCATATCTGCAGCATTTTTAACAGCAACACTAAAACCAGGTTGAAATCCAATAATGGCAGTATCCAAACCATTTGCTTTAACAGCACGAAGAATTGGTGCACATCTTGCATGTCTACTTGCAACTATCACCATGCTGACATTCTTTTGGAAAACACTATCCATAATTTCTATTGCCATCCGAATGTAAATGTCAGAGGTAGCTACAATTGGCTCATAACCACTATTTTCAATAGCTCTCAACAAGGTTTTTGGTGCATGACGATTTAAGATAACTTTGGCAATCTTAATTTGACCAAGTTTATTAGCAATTTTCTCAATATCTTCAAGTCGGATTTGTCTATCGTTTATCCTTCGCAAAATATTAGGTGCGTCAATGAGTAAAGCTATTTTCTTCTGTTTTGAAAAAATGTTCTTCACTGTTTTGAAGCCAATTCCCTTTTGCTCACTTAATGTGCTACTTAAAGCATCTTGAGCGACTAAATCCTCATCTGATGTCATATTCTGTTCACTAGTGTTTGTCACTGGAATGTCAACCCCATTAATGAAAGAAGCTTTTTAGGTTCTTTTTAATGTATTCTTTATTTTAAGAATATAAAAAAACCATTTAACAAAAATAAAAGATAAAACCAGAGTAAAAGGATTAGACCCTGGAAACAAAGGTTTTGTTCTCTTTCTTAGAGACTTTAATTAAACCATCATCTTTCAAATCAGATACGATATGTTTAACAACATCTGGAGTTTGACCAACAATCTTAGCTAAATCTCCAAGAGCAATGTCTCCTCCAATATCTTGAATTGCTAGGAAAACACGGAACTTAGGAACTCCTTGTAGGGATTTAGTCAAGTTTTTTACAAGAACATCTTTCTGCTCAACAGATCCTTCGAGTTCTGTTATTTTTGCTTTCATGTTCTCAAATTGAACCAAAATCTTATCGCGTTCTTCTTGCAATGCATCTCGGTCTTTTTCTATAACATCTTGAGTTTTGCTTACTTCTGTAACAGTTTTCTCTTTTTTATCTATAGCACTCTTTAAGTCTCGAATCTCTTTCTTCAAGCCATTGATTTCAGCTTCGTTTTTAGTTTTCTCTTTAAGTAATTCTTGTAGCTTATTTTCTTGACCAGCTTTTTCAGATGAAATACTTTCTTTAGCATCAGCAAGTTGACTCTTCAATTCTCTAATTTCACTGTCATGTTCATCAATGATTTTTTCTTTGCTATCCAAATCTTGAGTTGTTGCCTCAATTTTCTTTTCAGTACGACCAAGAGAATCTTTTGTATCTGTTAATTGGTGTTCTGTTGCTTTCAAATCATCTTGCAATTTCTTGATTAATGCATCCTTTTCAGATTCAGCAGAAGCAACTGTTGCCTTAGTATCAGTAACTGTCTTTCTAAGTCTGTCAATTTCATCGTCTTTTTGCTCTACTGCAGTCTTATAATTAGTAATGGCAGTCATAGTCTCTTTCAGACGAATTTCGAGATCATCAGCTCTTTCTCGCTCTCGATTAAGAGTATCTTCTAAACGACTTGTTTCAGACTCGAATTTTTCAGTACTTACAGACTTCATTTGTTCAATACGTTTATCCATTGAAGCCATTTGCTCTTTCATAGCTTTAATGTTTCTTTCCTGTTCCTGGATTACATCATCCTTTTCTTGTAATTGCTTTTCAAAATGATCTTTATCTTGGGATGAATCACCAACTTGACTTTGTAATTCTTCAATCTCAATACGTTGATGAGCAAGAGTTTCACCATGTTCCATTACTTGCTTTTCGTACATTTCAATTGTTCGTTTTTGTTCATCCGCTTGTTCTTGAAGTCTATTTAGCTCATCAATTTGACCTTCTCCTCTTTCAGCAGTTCGGGTTTGTTCATCCTCAAATGCTTTTTCCTTTTCAAGGAGATTAGCTTTTAATCTATTGTTTTCTTGTTCCAATTCAGCAATCCTTTGAGTAGCTTCACCACTAAAACTCAAATTACCGGACAAGGCACTACTTAGAGTGTTTCCTAGGATTTTACTACCATTCCCTGAAGTTGAAGTCAGTAATTGCTTCATATATTCCAGTTCAAGATTTTTTATTGTATCAAAAATCGTACCAATCTCAGTTGGTGAGTAACTGGCTTTCGATGTTGCCAGAAAATTATTTTTTTGTTCGTCAAATCTTGAGGAAAACTCCAGTTCAATTGTTTGCTTCATATCTTGCATTTCAGCAAGAAAACGTACGACTGACTGTCTTTTTATTTCATCGACATTTGGTGGTTGCATTTCCGACATTTTTGAGCCTCTTATTTAAATTATCAATACAAATTACTTTTAGCTCACTATTTCGTATAAACAATAGTGATAGTACTCTTTTTCCTTTATTAATCATTTAGGTCTGTATATAGTAAGATAAACGTTCTTAATAAAATTTAAAACCATTTACAGAATATTATTTTTTTCCTTTAAGTAATCTCATTTATCAATTTTGATTTGGAGAATGTCCTCAAAATAGAGATAAAAGTTCTGGAAGAAGGATCGGAGTTTTGTAAAGGGTATTACAGGAACTCTTTCATGAAAGAAAATCTCATCATCTAGCCAAGTAACAACCATAGGAATTAAACTAACTTTTTTCCACCCTTTAATGTTCATTTTCTCTTTTAAATCGTCAAATGAATTACTTACTGCTTCTACCCTCATAATTTGCTCTTCAGCTGCCTTTTTCAAAGCTGCTTTCTTTCCTATTCCACCATAGTGTTTGCAATCAATGAGAATTACATAAGGACTGTTTTTCAAAATAACATCAATTTGGTATTTTCGTTCATTTGCTGAAAAATTTAATCCTGTTTTCGCTTCGTAACCAAACTCATCACCTACGATGGTTGTTAGTAATTCGAATTCTTGCCAAGATAGCTCCTTAATGATCTTTTCAAAATCAATTCCATCTATAGCTCCAAATATAGCCATCTTTGCTCTCTGTTCTCGAGTGATTTGATAGTTCTCGTCAATTGTTTTTTGAAAAATAATTCCTTTTTGGTTAAGATCCTTCAGAAAAGTATTGAGCCGACCTTTACTTGTACTTTCTATAAGTTCTGTAGTAATGAGAAAAGGTTCTTCCTTTGATTGTTTTAGAGCTAATAGGAGCAATTCTTTGTCCATGTCACAAGTCACCGAATAATGAAAAAGGGTTAATTGTAATTAAAAATCGTTTTGGTCAAACTGTGAAGCTTTTAATAGAAATATTAGGAAAAGACTTTTACTATCAAATAAATTGGTACTATTTAGAAAATCTGTAAGAATTCATGGTGATTAAACTGAGCGATAGGATATTGGTAACAGGCGGATGTGGTTTTATAGGTAGTAATATTGTTCAAAGATTAGTAAACGAAGGATACAAAATAATTGTTCTAGATGACTTATCATCAGGGAAAAAGGAGTACATTAACGATTGTTTGGTTGAGAAGAAATGCGAATTTATTGAAGGTAGTATAACTGATGCTACTTTATTAGCAAAGATCATGCCTAAAATTGATCTAGTTATTCATGAAGCAGCAATACC
>JAUVZH010000382.1 GCA_030602675.1 Candidatus Heimdallarchaeota archaeon
AATGGTATTGAACTAGAACGTAAAGCTGCAAACTATCAAGGTGGGCTTTTATGTATTGCCAGTGATAAAGATAAAGCTGGAGGATATGTTTTTGATAACCTTTTCAGTCGAAAGCATGATCTTGATTTCAAAACAGCTGGAGAAAATCTTGGTAAAAGAGCCTTAGAGGGTCTTAAACAAGAAACAATTAGTGCATTTGAAGGTTCAGTTATTTTCAAAGCACAAGCAATGTCAAATCCTATCGCCATTGTGTTAGGTTTAACTGCTTCAGGTGACTGGAGACAAAGAGGAATTTCCTTCTGGAAAGACAAATTAGCTGACAAAGTAGCCGATGAGAAATTCCAATTAGTTGATAAACCACACAATCTTGAAGGTGGAGGTGGAGTCAAGCCTTTTGATGATGAAGGTAGTCCTACAAATGAACTTGAGATTGTTAAGGATAGCGTTTTACAAGCATTTATGCACAATGTTAGAACAGCTAACAAGGAAAAACTTGAATCCACTGGTAATGCAACAAGATCTTTTGGACCTTCTCCAAATTTCTCACAGAAGCCAACATACATTTTACCAAATTCACCATGGATCCTTGCTGGTGATATGAGCGAAGAAGAAATGATTCAGGATACCAAGAAAGGTATCATTATTCATAACTATCAAGGAACAGTAAGGTACCAAAATGGAATTTTCTCTGGTGTTGCAAAAGGTGCTCAGCTCATAGAGAATGGCGAGATTGTTAAACCCGTTACAGGAATATCTATTTCTGGCAATGTTTTTGAGTTAATTAATAATATCAGTGGCATTGGTAAAAAATACCATTTAGCTGGTGGTTGGTTAACAACACCATTTATGAGATTTGAAAATATCAAGATTTCAACAAAATAGGGAATTCTTTCCCTGTTTTTCTTTTTATTTGTTAATCTTTGTCTTCCTGTCTTTTGATTTTTACATTGATTTCTCGACGAAAACCTAAATATACGTTATGAACATAGCTTAATACCTCAGATTTCCAGAAGGGTTTGTGCATGGTAATTGTTGGGGCATTCATTCTTCCTCATGGGTCTATGATTCTTGATCCAAAGAAAAAAGGGATTCCTAAAGAAGCTATTAAACTTCACAGAGCAATGGTTGATGTTACTAAAACCATTGATAAGCTGAAACCTGAAATCATATTTCTCACATCACCACATAGTATTGCATTGTCGAATGATTTCGGTGTTTATCTCAATAAAAGCGGCTCTGGTAGCGCTGAATGGAATAATGAATATAAGGATTATACTGCGAAAGTTGATTTCGATGAAGATATTACAAATCAGCTATTTGAAAATTTAACAGAAAAAGAAACAGCAATAAGTGGTGTAGCAGCATTTACTCCTGGTGTAGATGCTCCTTTCCGTTGGGGAGAAGTTGTCCCTTTATGGTTTTTAAAAGATCTTTCAACAAAACCAAAGTATGTTCTTTTGTCTCAACCAATAAGAAGACATGACCAAACTAAAGAAATGATTCTTGAAACACTTACTTTAGGAAATGATTTGCGTTTATTTTTCGATTCTATTAAGAAACGTGTTGTAATTATTATTAGTGCTGACATGGCCCATACACATGATAAAGATGGTCCATATGGTTTTTCTGAAGTTGCTGAACCCTTTGATGCGCTTATTGAAGATTGGGCAAAAAAACTAGATAGGAATATTCTAGTTAAGAAAGCTATTTCAAAACTAGATAAAGCATTATGCTGTGGTTACATAGGATTTGTTTTGCTTCAAGGTATATTGGAAAAAATGAATCTAGAACCGGAAGTAATTATTAGATCAACTCCCACGTATTATGGAATGATGGTTGCAAAATATCTATAGTTGCTATTTTAGTTTTGTTACATGCTCAAAGATGTTTTATCAATAGTCTGGTAGTGAATCTAGAAATTCAATATCAACATAGTTGGTTCTTTTTTTACTAGCAATTAATCCATCTACAATATAGAATATATTTAGCAATAGAATAATTCCCAATTGAATTAATAAAAACAGATGAGGTTTTGTTGAAAATACTTCACCCAAGAGTTGAAACCTAGTGGACCGCTCAGGATAAATGATATCAAAGAAAGCAATATCAAAGCAAACTGGTAACATGACTCCCCAAATAAGAAAATTAACAATCACTCCAACAAGAACTCGAATTATATTTACTTTCATAACATTTTCATGACGACGAAAACCAGTTACTTTGCCACATCTTGAATAAAGCCAGTAAATACCCGTAAACATAGATAAAAGCATCAAAACAATAATGAATGCATAAATGAATGCTGCTTGAGTTGTTGGGATATATCTTAAAGGAGAAGAAGCACTAGGATGTTCATCTAAATATGTTTGTTCTAAATCATATGGAAAACCAGTTAGGTAAAGTATACCAAGTATTGCAGCTGATATAACTAGCAATATAGTTCCATCTATCAAAGAATATAGAAATTTACCCTTGATATCTTTATTTCTAACTGAAGGATTTTGCCAATTTTTTGTTGTTTCTTCATCACCTATCATAAATATAGTAGCTGATATGAAAAACATAAAGCAAATTACATATTTTAATGAACTAAGAAAGAAAAAGAAAGCATTAAAAAATCCTGAAAGAATGGCTATAGCAAAAATCAAAATTAGAAAAAAGATATAAAATCCAAATCTCCCTCTTAAGAGACGCATTTTCCATGAATCTGTTTTTTGGATAATAAATCTAAGCTGACGTAAAGATGATGTCATTTTGAATATTTCCTTTTCGTTTGAATATGCTTCTACTCTTGTGAATTTATTTAAATCTTTTTTATATAATCAACTCTTGAAAAAAAAAGAGAAGAAAGATTAGCCTACAAGGTAGTCAGAATCTAACATATCTTCTACAAAACCTAGGATGTATGCTCCTGTTAAGGTCACAGCAACAACTATTCTAAGGAAAGTACCTAAACCAGCAGCTGTTATATCCAGGAATAATTCCACTAATAATACTAAAACTCCAAGGCCACAATAGAGTATGAATAAAGCAATTTCACCAGCACCCATATTATTAATCGCTGAAAGTGCAATTTCAAAAGCACCATAGATTGCTCCAAGTATATTCTCAGTTAATTCTTCGAATGTCATGCATCCATCGTTATAATAAGCAAAGCTAATTATCAAGGTCATTAATCCAACTATAAAGAACTGTACAGCTGCTTCTCTAAAGAAACTAAACTGATTGAATGAGCAATATACTGACAAAATTATCTCTATCATTAAAACGAAGAGCATAATTAGCCAATAACTTAATTCAATACCACTCATTTTGAGAAAAACGAAACTTGACATAGCTTCCAATGCACTATAATCATCTGGTATGTTGTAATTTGCTCCTCCACTTCCTCCTCCGGGACCTGGATCGAGAAGAATTGGACCAAGAGGTTGATATTGAGTTTCTCCTAGAATTAATGATAGATAATGATTTGT
>JAUVZH010000156.1 GCA_030602675.1 Candidatus Heimdallarchaeota archaeon
GTATTGTTTCCAGAATTTTAAGGTACTTATCTAAAGGTTCCTTTTCTTTTCTAGCTTTTTCAAGACTATCTAATGTTGCTTTTGCACTTCTTTCAGCCTGTTTGTATTCATCAGAGATCAATTCTGCAAGTGCCTTTTCTGCTAGTATTATTGCATCCCCTACAAAGGTTTTCGTCATACTAGGCAATTCATCAAATTTCTCATACTTTGTAATGATTTCACTATAAAATGAGCTTATTATTGTATCTTGAGCAATCATTTCATCATCTTTTAGTTGCCTACGTAATTTATCTCGTTCAGCTCTTGATAATCTAAATGCTAATGTTTCTAGATCAACTCTTTTACCAAAGTGTTTTTCAACTAATTCTTCTGCACCTTTGTATGCTCTTTGACTTACATGAGTATCATCATTCAATACTTCAGAAAATTTCTTTTCAAAATCGTCAGCAAATATACTAAGTGTTCTTGAATGAATTGGCTTGAGTTTCTTAACTATTAGTATACAGTCACCAAATAAACCTGAGTAAATCAATAAATGCTTTTCACCAAATTCTACTACTTCAACTTCAAAATTAGACTTGGAACCAATTATTTCCTCGAGAATACCTCTTATTCCAGTCAACGCTCCACCAAATAACTGCTCATCAGTAATAATCTCAGGGGAGTAAGGTACGAAAATTGTTGTAAGACCTGATTTCAAAATATATGAAACAATAACTAATTCGTCTTGCCAGCCAATATTTGAAATTGGTTTACGTAGAGTAACAGCAAGCACAATAGTTGCTATTATAGTTAATGCAATACCCATAATCACATAGATTAGTGGATTTCCGTTAACAGGTATGATTTCTTCATTTATTTGTATATTATATGTTGCTGAATTACTATTACCAGCTACATCTGTGAAATTGAAAATTAATTGATAATCACCAATCTCAAAATTATCAAAATTCAATTGAATAGAATATTGATAGAGAGGACTTGTAGCTCTTTCACCTATACAAATCATACAAAATGTTTCACTATAATTTAAACCGGTAATTGTTAATGTTACATTGCTAAGACCATATTCTTCGTTAATATAAACAGTAATATTATGGTAGTTATTACCTTCTTCATCAAGAGTTATTTCAAAGTGAGCATTACTTAGAATGTTATTATCAATAACTGGATTTTGCCAAAATACTGGATCTACTTCATCCAAAATTATGTCATAAACCTCTATACTCGCACGATTAGCTCGATCATATACTGTAACAGTCAAATTATGATTTACTAATCCATCTAGAAAATCACTTTGTGAGACATTTATTAATATCCACATAGGAGATGTTAGATATTCTATCGCATAATCTGCTGAGTAAACATCATTTACATTATCAGCTATAATAGTAATTGTTTTCACGCCCAATCTTGGATTATAGATTGAGAGGTTAAATTGCATATTAAGATCATTACAAATGGTTAATGGTTCTAAAGAGGTTGTAAAATCAGGTGGTAAGAGAGAGATTTCAATAGTTACAATATCAAAAGCATTGTTTCCAGCAATATCAAAAGCATATATCGTTAAATCATATTCTCCATCATAGCCAGTAATGTCCAATACATGTGATATTGAAGCTTTATCTTTTAACAAAACTAAATCATCAATATGGATTTCCAATCTATCTAAACCTGAACTGTCATCATAACTGAACCATTCAATTAACATGCTTGACTCGATAATGATATCATCATCAAGTGGATCGATAATAGAAACTACTGGATCAGTTTGGTCTACTATTATCCATCTATAATCTAGATAGACCTTCATATCTGTTGTAATTGCGATAATTGTTAGATTAAAGAGTGGATATTCATAAGGAGTATCAGGTAAATTAACAACAGTATTAGTAGTTCCACTTGTATAATTATCGTAATATGTACCATTGAGATATATTTCGAAAACACTGACATCCAAATTAATTGTATCCCATGTTAAATCTACAGTCATTGTATTGGTATAGTCAGTCAAGCTAGAAGGATTTATTATCAAAATTGTTGGAGCATTTGGATCATGAGTAACATTGATTGATTGTTCAATTAAGTGATCTAAAATATCTATTATTCTTATAGTTATCAAGTAAGTCTGTGTATCAGGTATTGAGATTTGATAGAAGCTTATAGATGGATCTGTCAATATAGTTTCAACTTCGCCATCAACTAAAACAACTTGCTCTTTTATTCCAACACCAGCATCATGTGCATACCAGGAGATAATAACATAATCAAGTCCTGTTGTGAAATTATTTGCCGGATTATTAATTGAAAGCTCTGGATTTGTTCTATCGAGAATAACTGCTACATAATCTTCTGCAAAGTTCCCTGCTTCATCAAATGTTCTTACAAAGATACCTTTGAAACTATCATCACCTAAATCAACAATATCAGTAGTTGTTGAGGGAGTATAAGTATCATATAGAAGTCCATTAATGATAATTTGTGTATGGCTAATACCTGAACCTAAGAGATTGTCAGTAGCATTCCAAGTAAAGGAAAGTAATGGGTTATCTGTATAGAATGTACCATCAGTAAGTGTTGGTAAAGTTAAAGGATCAAATGTTACAATAGGATCTATTGAATCGCGTGTTATAGAAATTGTATTAGTTTGATCGTTTCCTAATAGGTCAAAAGCTTTTACAGCTATTGTATAGTCTTTATCAACAGCAAGTAAAACAGTATATGTCATAAAAGTGGTAGTATCAATATAGCCACCATCAACGTATACTTCATAGTAATCAATATCAGTTAATTCATCTGAAGCAGACCAAATGATATCTAACTCAGTATTTTTGAAAGCACTTCCATCCAAAGGTGAAGTTATTGAGATCGTAGGAGGTGTGGTATCTTTTATCACAAATACACTCTCTCTACCTTTTAATAGAGTTTCATCAATTGCAACCACTGTAATATTCCATATTCCATCACTGTCCAAATCAACATCATAAGGTTCAATTGTACTAGAAGATATCAAAAATGAACCATTTCTATAGATTTCATAATAATCGAAATCAAAATCAGGATCGTTAATTTCAAAAGTAATCTGAACGGTACCTAAATTGGTCATGAAGTAGTTCTCTGGACTAGTAATTGTCACCTGTGGAGCACCGACATCAAACTTAACAGTAACACTAGCATTTTTACTTAAACCAGAGAAATCAAAAGCAACTACATCAATTATATTCTGTCCTGGAGTAAGATAAGCAACGATACTAGTTTGACCCCCTCCAACTCTATTAGTAAAACTACCATCTACATATACATCAAAATGATGTATTGTTTGTAAATCATCAGATGCTGACCAAGTAACTAAAATATTATCTTGAGATGAGACATAACCTGAACTAGGACTTGTAATTGAAATTTGAGGAGCTTCCCCTTTACCAAAAACTAATATTTGCCCATAATTATCTCCGACAATAAATTCAGTTCTATCATCTCCGTCAAAATCTCCTGTTGTAATAGCACCATGGAAACCTAGACTACTACCAAAATCACCAGACCAGTTTAAACTAAAACTAAGAGATGAACCCAAATCAGTGACATGTCCAATATATAATGTACCATTATTTGCTCCAAAAATTAGTTCATTTATACCATCATCATCAAGATCTGCAACAGCTGCCCCACCACTCATTAATGGTTTAGATAAACCATCATTTAGTGAAATCTGTAGTGGTGGGGTGGGATCTGAAAATGAATATTGTTCAAAGATTTTTAGATAATCTTTGCCTACTATGATTGTTTCCAAGTCTAAATCATTGTCTACATCAGCAACTTAAATTGTATGACCAAATTGATCTGCTGTTGTAGTAGATGAATCTGCAGACAAATCATCTGATGGATTATCCAAGAATTTAGCAGTGGCACGTTCATAAATAAGGAGTTGTGTTAATGAGATTTGATTATCAGATGTAACTTGATAATTAAACAAAAGCTCATTTTGAGCATCATTATCAATATCACCAACTGTTAAAGCATGAATTCTATAAGGATATACTCCACTAATTTTAAAATGGAAATTTGAACGTTCATCATGAGAGAAGCTATCAGTGGGTATATCATATTCTAATACACTGACATAGCCATTCTGATCTCCATAAACAAGATCAGCAAGAGTATCATTATTTGCATCTCCGATTTCCAGATAACCCATTAATGCACGATTATGAGTGAAAATGGTTTCACTAGTATCAAAATCATTTGATGTACTATTCCAACTACTGAAACGCAGAATTCTAGTTGATTCTCCTACAGCATAAATTTCATCCTGACCATCCCCATTGAAATCATATGTCTTAATCCCTTTTATTGGAAAGGTAATTATTGATTGATGACTTGTTGTCCATGATGACCAGATTCTTTGGAACTCTCCACCAGTATAATCAAAAATTGCTAATAAATTACTATCTCCTAAAACTGTTCTATTTGAACTTACAATAATTTCTTGATCACCATTGCCATCAATATCACCAGATGTTACATAAGTTCCATTATTATAACCAAGAGCAGATGATTTGACATTCATATTTTGTTCCACAATATAGTCGAAATCATCTTTGTTTGATTCTCCAAAAGAGATATCTCCCCATTCATTAGCATTGGTTCTGATATTAAGTAAATTATCTGCAATGTATGGCCAAGTTATTGCAGCGTATTGATCTGAATAATCATCAGTAGCTTCGAAAGCAATCCCACTACTATTGCCGAGTCCACTAGATATAGCTGTGAAAGGAATCCTTATTTCATATTGTCTATGATTAGTAATGTTATCAAAAGCTGAAGTTGTAAAAGCAGTATCAAAATAAATACCACTAGCTGGTAGTGTCATACCAGGATTTCTCCATTCAATAACATCCCATTTACTTGCTAGTTCATTATATTGTCTGTACTCTACATAGTCATCAGCACTATTAGAGATAAAACGTATTGATTTATCAGTAGAAGATAAAACACCATTGTGATCAACATCAAAATAAATTGTTGTTCCCCAATCTGCTGTTGGAGTCATAACTTGAAAGTTGGTAGCATCTATTGCAATATAAAAATTAGTATTGTCATTTTGTAAAAGTAATTTCCCACCTATTGCATTAGTACTATCATACATATCATAGACTGCTGCATAAACCCATTCATCTACAACCCCTTGAAAAGCAAAATGAATACTACCATCTATTGTAGGATTTGTCCCATTCCATATAGAGAAAATTTCTGTTGGGTAAGCTATTGAAGAATGAGCAGAAGTGTTTTGAAAAAACCTGAAGGAGTCAATCGCTAAAACACCTAAAGTAATTATCGCAAAGATTAAACCTGCTTTTAATAGATACCTTCTTCTTACAAACATGAATAAACCAACAAAATTCCCTATTCTGGTCGGATTTAGTGCATTATATTAGGTCTAAAGTTAAATAAAACAGTTTTGCTTTTTTATAAGGGATTGTGGTTTATTTTTTAAAATATTGATTTAATATATCATATAAATGTTAAAACAGCGACAAAAATCTTGCGAAATTTTAAATCATCATCTTCAGTTTTATCATTGTTCAAATGTAGGATTTAGCAGAAAGTGGTTAAGTTACCTAACCAACATGCAAATTACTATTCATTTCTTAATTTGCTTGAATCTAAATACAAAGGTAATTAAAAAGGAATGGTTAAAATACCATTAGGAACCGTTTCTACATATCTAGGGGTTAAATTCATGGATATTATAAAGAATTTGTTAAAGGATTTTAGTGATGAAGAATCAGTTACTAAGCAGTGTGCTATTGTTTGGGAACTTGGTAATATAGGTTCAAAAGCAGGGAAAGCAACTGGCAATTTATCCAAAATTCTTGCTAAAAATCCTCACTGGCGGACTCGAGCATGGGCAGCTTGGTCATTAGGAAGAATTGGTGGAAAGAAAGCCCATAAAGCTCTTGAAAAGGCAATTGACATTCATTATGAAAGCGATGAAGAAGAAGTTGTCTATAATAGTGCATTTTGGGCATTACACTGGTTGAAAGTTACTGAAAATTGTAAACCAATTTTTGAACCAGCTGTAGCAGAGGAAATTAAACAAGAAATCTTGCAAAGAACTGGGATGCAACAATAATCTACCCTTACAGTTCATATTCATATCAACATTTCGTTGCTTTTTCAAGTTAGATTATTATACAGAATATTCTTTTTAATTCATGTATCTTAATATAGTAAGGGAAAAGGGTATTAAATTGAAAAAAGAATAATTGATAGTCGTATATGTTACACCAATTGGAGATTATCTTATGGGGCATATCAAAGGACAAGAAAAGAACAGTTATCTCAATTTACAGCAAAGGTTAGATAAAACACCACAAGGTGCACCTGCTTCTAAAGCTTTATTTGAAATTTTGCAAGTGCTTTTTACTGAAGAGGAAGCAGAACTAGTTTCAAAGCTTCCCATTAATTTTGTTACAGCAGAAAGAGCAGCTAAGATCTGGAAAAAAACACCTGAAGA
>JAUVZH010000111.1 GCA_030602675.1 Candidatus Heimdallarchaeota archaeon
ACAGAATATACTAAAGACCGCTGGTTTGCAAAAGAAACTAAGACCACTAATAGATTACATAGACAAATACAAACTGGAAAAAATCTTCAATGAATGTAATAAAATATTTCTTCATGTAAAAACTAAAAAGAGAGAGAAAAGAATTCGCAATGAAAAATTGAGAATTGAAGTAGAAAAATTGTTGTTGGAAACAACAGAATGGCCAAGTAGTGCTGAAAAACTATCCATATCCTTTTTCATGGGTTATGATGCCTATGGAAGAGTATATCGTCAAAAATATCCTAAAGAATAATCGGAGAGTAGAAGATGACAAATGATATAGTCGATAGAAGAAGAGAATTATTATTTCTATATGATGTAACAGATTCGAATCCAAATGGTGACCCTGATAATGAAAATCTACCAAGAATGGATTTAGAGGGGTATAATATCGTAACAGATGTTCGATTAAAACGTACAATTAGAGATTATTGGCTAAAGACAAAACAAGATAAACCAAACATGCAAGTTTTAGTTCAAAGAAAAATAGAAGATAAAAAAGGTTCAATTCTGAGCATGGAAAATCTTGTTTATGATGCTTTGAAAGAGACTATGAAAACAGACAAAACTAAGCTGTTACTAAAAATCATAAATGATCTTCCAAAGATTTTCATTGATATAAGATGCTTTGGTGCAGCATTAACTGTAAAAGGAGCGAGTCATTCCTTTACAGGACCTATGCAATTTGCCATAGGTAAATCGTTAAACAAACCAACTATTAGTACACATACTATTACAACAACTTTTGCTTCAGGTGAGGATAAAGGAGCAGGAACCTTTGGTGCTTTTCACATCGTGGATTATTCATTGTTAATATTCCATGGATTATTATGTGAGCAAAATGCTAAGGCAACAAAGATGACAGAAAGTGATCTAGTTAATTTATATGAAGGATTGTGGTATGGAACAAAGTTATTGAATACTAGATCAAAATTCAATCACATCCCAAGACTGCTTTTGTCAGTGGTTTCAAAAGAGAAAGAATTCCAAATAGGGGGATTAGATAAACTAGTCTCACTTGCTGATGAAAATGCTATTACACAAATAACTAAAGCAAAAATAGAATTGAAAGATTTGATAAAACGCTTAGAAGAATACAAAGACAACATTGAAAAAATTGAACTTCTAATAGGTGACGATTTACAACTTCAAAATGGCAATACAAAGATTGACGACCTAGAGAAATATCTCAAAGAGAAAGGATTCACAGTAGTTAATCCGCTTGAGTAAATGGTTGATTAAAAATGAAATTTGCAGTATTCGAACTTTCAGGCAAATATGCCCATTTCAAGGTACCTGAATCTACGCGAGGGAATTTTACATTCCCTTTCCCACCACGCACAGCACTAATGGGATTAATAGCTGGAATATTAGGCATTCAAAGAAATTCGTACTGGCAAGAAAATCAAAAATTCTATTCAGCAAAAATTGCAGTGGAGATACTAAATATTGTATTAAAGGATAGTTTGAAAATAAACTATACTCAAACAAAAACCATTACCTCTTTAAGAAAGATTGGTGCTCCAATAACTCTACTTATTCCAAAAGATCCTGGGAACCCTAAAAGCAGAGGTTTCATCACTCAATTCAAATTAGATTTATTAAAGAATGTTAAATATCGAATCTATGTGAGTATCGATGACGATGAACTGCATAAGCAACTTGTAAAACGTCTAAAGGAAAAGAAATATGTCTATCCCCCCTATTTAGGTCACGCTAATTTCTTTGCAAATATAAACTATTTAGGCAATTATGATGCTGATTATCTTAGTGCAGGGGAATATGCAATTAGTGGATTAATAGCTGCATCTGCCTTGATGGATGAAAAAGATCTAATATATCAATCAGGAGGAGTAACGGTTGTATTCAATGTTCCACTGGTAATGAAAGCAATAGAAGAAGAAAAAATTAATGATGTTCTTCCGGAAACTTTTTCTTGTGAAATAGCCAGATTAGAAAATATTATTCTCCAAGTTGAGCGCGAAAAACAATTAAAAATGAATCTAAATGAGAATTCAGCTTTTTCAATAACAATAAATAAACAAAAGAAAAACTTGGTTTTACTACCAAGTAAGGCAATAAAAGAACATTGAAACACGAGTTTATGGGCTATGAGATCACTAACCATGGATGAAATAAATAACCCACTAGCTAGACCTGAGCAGTTACTAATAGATCATCATTCAAATATGTTAAACCAATTACCTATTATCTGGGAGAAAACAAAACCCCAAACCCATTTCTTTTTTGATGAAGAATCTACTCCTGAAGAAAGGGAGAAAATTATACGATTAATTATGATCTCAAGTATTATAGGACATGATTTTGGCAAATTAGCACCGGCTTTCCAGATAAAAATAAAGGGAGTAACATTACCAAGGAAAGAACGAAAACTATCTTATCATATTGAAACAAGTGCTATTTTTGCGAGAGAATTATTCTTAAATGTAATTCAAAGTTCTCATAAAAAGTTATCAAATGAAAGGATCCAATTTCTAGCAACCATTGTTTATTACATTGTACTAATGCATCATCGAAAAGTGTTACTGAATTCAACTGATGAAGTATTTGGATTTGATAACATAACAAGGGTTAATAATCAGTTTGATCAAATTTTAAAGACTTATACCTTTGAAGGAATTGTAAGACTATATCAACAATTATTAAAGCAACTAACATTTCCGATTGCCAAATATTTATCAATTGAAAGTATCCGAGAAACATTAGATACAATAAAACAAAATATCAGCAATGAGACTTTTTTTGAACATATAATAGATGATGTACGTGATTATTACTTTTTAATGGGTGTAGAGAATGATAACAATGAATTTGCAGCAGAGATTTTCTTTCTTATTGAATTCAACTATTCAGTGCTATGTGATTTGGATGAATGGGATGCTATATTTCATCTTGAAAATGAGGAGAATATTAGAATTGCTTTTGACGAAAGACGAAATGTTTACCCTAAAGAGATTGTAGAAGCTTATAGAAATAGAAAACAAACTGAGTGGAAAAACACAATTAAAGAAATGACTGATGCAAGAAATATTACCTATGAACTAACAAATTGTGTTAATTTTGATGACTTGATAGGGAAAATAAGAACATTAACTGCACCAACCGGTAGTGCAAAAACGTTAGCGCTACTAAATCTGGGTTTTAAAACAAGAGCCGCAATAACAGAAAAAATGAACATTAACCCTAAAATAATCTATTGCTTGCCTTTCATAACCATAACAGAGCAAGTAGCACAAGTAGTGAAAGATGTGATGGGATTAGCTAAGACTAAAGCACAATCAGAAGAATTAACAATTCATCATCATTTAGCACCGATAAATTGGAATATATTAGAAAATCCCGATGAACAACTGCAAATCAAAAGAAGTGAACGTGATTTATTTTTCACTAAGCTATGGCGCTCTGATGTCATCATTACAACCTTCGTTCGTTTTTGGGAGTCAATACTAAGCTGTAAAAAGTCGGAGGTGTTACGATTCCATCGAATGGCCAACTCAATAATCATATTCGATGAGATGCAGGCGATCCCAACGCAATTCTGGGATATAATCTATCAATCATTGAAGAATTTAGCTACCAATTATAATTGTACAATAATAAGTGCCACAGCTACACAACCATTAATTATCCCTCCTGATAAAAAGGACGATTTGGTAGACACCAACCCAAAAGCAATTGAACTATATTCAAAATTAAATAGATATGATCTAATATATCATCAAAATCGTATAGATATTGATGAATTCATTAATGAGATAATTACTCAAGAATTATTAAAACAACCACCTGAAAATATAATGATCGTTTTAAATACAAAAAAGGTAGCAACATTTGTGTGTGAAGAGTTGTTTTCAAAAATCACAGATGAAAAATTACTATACAAGGTCTATTTTCTCTCAAGAAATGTGTTATCAATTGATCGAAAAAGCACTTTACAAAAACTCCAAAAGCATTTAAAAAAGAAAAATACTGAAAAGAAATGCTTACTGATTTGCACCCAATTAATTGAAGCAGGCGTAGACATTTCCTTTGAGAAAGTTTTCCGCGATATAGCTCCATTATCATCAATAATACAAGTAGCTGGAAGATGTAATAGAGAGATGAATCAGGAAAAAAAGGGACTAATTCATATTCATAACTTATTTGATACTAAAAGTTCGAAAAAATATGAGTATTCACAGATATATGACCTGATAGAAATAAGTAAGACCAGGGAGCTATTATCGAATGAAGAAAAAAGAGAAGAAGAGAATACCTTTCGTTGGGATGAAGTGCGCCTAAGAGAATTAGGCGAACAGTATTATCATGAGATTGCAAGAGCAAAAATTACTAGAAAATGTATGAAGCATTTGAAGGGATTACAATATTCAACACTAAATGATGATTTTAAGTTAATAAAAGAAATACCTGAAAAAACACTGTTTATTAAAAGAAGTGTTGAAGCTGACAATATTTTGCAAAAAATAATGGCTCAACAGAAAAAGCGGAAAAAAGTAAAACATATTCCACGAAAATTCTATGAATATATCATAAACGTTTCAGATAAGGATTTGATGAAAATAAGTGGGAAAATTGAATCATATCCACTTGATGAAGAACCTATTTTTTGGGTTTTACAAGATGATGGGTTGTATGATACAGATTGGGGCTTAAGAATCTAAGCAATAAAAAGGAAATAATTGAAGATGATCAATTTTGAAATCATGCTGATTGCACTTAATAATTGCCTGCTACCATCTTTTACTGGACAGTTAATACGTGGATCCATACTTCAATTAATTGGGAAACATAACCAGGAATTTGCAGATAATTTACATGAAGGTAATAAAATTCGTCCTTATAGCATCTCACCAATAATGGGTTATAAGAATAGACTGAAACGAACGAGAAGAAGGGAAATAATTATTGATAAGGGATCAATGTTTAAGTTTCGAATGGGTATACTAACAGAGGAATTAGCAGAACGTATGGTTAAAATCTCTTTACAAAAAGATGAAATGAAATTGCTATTAGCTGAAGGGGAGTTTAAGGTTGTGAGTATAGAGATAAAGAAAAAGAACGTTAAGGAGTTGCTGATGGAAAAAGAACAATTACCATCAACATTTTCGCTATCCTTTCTAACACCCACCTATTTCAACATAGCAAAACAAGAATTTCCAATGCGTTATCCTGATCCGCGGTATGTTTTTATGAACTTAGCAACTTTATGGAATGCTTTTAATGAAGAGCAAGCCATGGTCGACAAAACAGGATTATTTTCATGGTTAGAAAATCACATCTCGATCAATGCTTATAACCTGAGCACTCATTCAGTATATCTTGCTAAGAATGCACCAAAAATTGGTTTTAAGGGATGGGTAAGATACCAACTCTCAGGAGAGGAAGATTATCGACGCTGGATCCATGCTTTAGCACAATTCGCAGAATTTAGTAATGTGGGAGCAAACCGAACAGCAGGATTTGGTTGTGTGAAATATAGAATCAAGAACAAATACTAAACAGTTGAAGACACACATTTGTTTTATTCTTTGTATTATCTAATTGATTTGTACCCACTTGTTATTTTAGTGGAATTAACTCAGAGAGGAAAGAAATATTCCTCTCCTAGGAAAAGGAAATAGGATATAAAAAGAAAAACATGAGAAATTAACAGGTTGACAACAAAGTAATTAGCATATTTGTTTGTAAATAGATGCTGTGAGTCTATGAAAGTTGCAACAGTAAGATTAAATGAAGGGGAAAAGCAATTCTGTGAATCTTTAGTATCAAAACGAAGGTAGCCCTCAATAAGTGAAGCATTGAAAGTAGGGATATATGAATAATGCAAGAAGAAAAACTATGAGAATCGCTATCTAGCTATTCCTGATAGCTGGGTTAGAATCGTACTTTATAGTATTGAAATAAATTCAAACGACCACTCAGAAAGTACTATATCTCTTAGCCAAAAAAGGATTCTGCTTCTGATCATCTATTAGCAAAAAGTAACCAGTATCATTCATCGAATCTTTTGTAGGAATCCAACAACCTGTGCAATATATCTTCTTTGGTTCGTGATAGAATCGTTTGTGTAAATGACCAAATATAAGGAAATCTTCTTGTTGTATCCTTGGAAGCCAAGAAACTGGATGATTAATTAGATTTAGCTTTGCACGTTCTGCACCCACTTTCGCATGTTCACCATCTTCAGGTCGATAATATAAACCAATATTATTCCCGTGGATTACCACTATTCGACCAATTTGAGTTGAAAGAAGGCAGTAATCATTCAGTAGTAGTCCCGGAAAAGAATGAAGAAGCTTTACTTCATGTTTCATGCCACCATAAACAAAGAATAATTTTTCAAAAAAACCTTCATTCTTTGAAATCGTTAAAAATTCATCGAATTTTTCTTTTGTACAATCTTTATCATTATCTACAACATCACCAGCAATAACAATAATATCCATTTGATTACCGATAGCTTTTATTGAGCTAAAAAATTCTTCAACTAGAGCATCTTTCCGCCCTATATGAACATCACTCGTAACTGCTATCTTCAAGTCAATACACTCTCCAACCATTTAATTAAGAGCATTTTTGGGTTGTAGCGGAAAATTTTAGTCAAATCACCAAAACAAGCATTACAACCAGTAGAGCAGTTACAATTGATTAATTTATCTTGAATACCTCTCAGTAATTTTTCTATATGAAGAAAGATTTTTTGACTATTGCCATTTGGTCCTGCTAAATCATAAATTGCAATTGCTTCTTTCCCTTTACTCCAAGAAATGGAATTTACCACTTCTTTTCTTGAGACATTTAGTTCACGGGAAGCTTCCAATACTATTACTTGTGTAATCAATCTTAGAAAATGAAATTGTTCTTTTGAAAGATATTTCAATAACTCTTTCAGAGAATTTTGATGAAAAGAAATAATCAATCCAGCAGATTGTGTAGAAAAAGTAATATTCGAAAGAGGGTCTCTAAAATTCCTACTATCCAGATTAATTGGAGCAAATCCTATTGCTGGATTAAAAGAATTAATTACTGCTGGTTTCTGGATTATTTGCAGATCACCAAATAGAATCTTAGCCTTCTTCAGAGAAATCTCTTGAGCAAATCGACCAAGTGAAAACTCTGGTGAGAAGCATTTGTTTTTCTCTAGTTTAGTTAAATCTAATGATTGATGTTGCTCCTTAATCTCTTCAACAAATACTTCTTTTTGTCTTTGTTCTATTCTTTTCACTAACCAAAAACGGCTATCATTTATCAGTAAATTCCCTGGCAATGCTTCTTTGATTACTTTTCGCGAATCGATTGTGAATAAAGAGCAATCATCTTTTTCATTCTTCACCGCCCATTTTGGCGGAATAGCTCGTAAACTATAATCCTTTAAAAACAACGATAATTCAACATCAGAACCAATACTGATTTCATTATTGGTGATTGCTAGGATTCCATTAGCAACAAGGAAGGTAATAACATGCCTGATTTTTTCGGTAATTATCTGTTTTGGAACTTTCTTGGGTAGAGAATTACAATAAATAGCTACTAATTCATCAACTTGTGTTACACCATATGCAACTGCTAATAAGATAGCACCTTGAATTATTCGAAGGTTATCTCGACTGAATAATAAAGGAGGGAGTTTTGAATCTAGTAATTGTTCAGCTAATTTATTTGGAAATGCTAAATAAAAACCATCTTTTTCATTTTCTGGATCAAAAACAAAA
>JAUVZH010000197.1 GCA_030602675.1 Candidatus Heimdallarchaeota archaeon
ATCAAATAGAAGCGATTATTGACAAATTTACTGTTAAGAGAGATATTTACAAGCAAATTATCGAAACAATCGAAAATGCATTTTACACTGGTCAGAAACTAATTATTATAGAGGTATTAAATTCAAAAGAGATCAAGGCTGATTTGAAAGATTTCTATATTTTCATGTGTCCTGAACATCATTCTGTTTGTGGTGAATTATTACCTTGGTATTTCACATCAAATGATCCTGAAAGCGCTTGTGTAACATGTAATGGATTGGGTACACACTTTAGAGCTTCTCTTTTCTTACTTATTCAAGATGAAAATAAAACAATAAGAGAAGGAGCATTAAGTCCTAGACTCTTTAATTTTAGTCAGAAAACATACAAGCGATTCAATAATATGCGAGGAGTTATGATGCATAGTCTAGCAGAACATTATAACTTCAGCTGGGATGTTCCATTCAAGGATTTACCTCAAAAAATTCGAGATATTCTTTTTTATGGTTCAGAAGGCGAGAAAATAGAAATAATTATCCCACCAGATGCTCCCATTCAAGATGATAAAAATAAAGGTAAGAAAGTTGCTTGGGAAGGCTATATTTCTAGAATTGATCGTTGGTACAAAAGAGTTACAAATCAAAGAACTCCGAAATCATACGAAGAGGATATGTACAAACGAATAATGGTAGAACAAACATGTCCTGATTGTAAGGGATTGAAATTACAAAAATATCGAACGTTCATACGCATCAAGAACAAAAATATCTTTGAAGTAAATTCACTGCCTTTAGATGAATTGTTTGTGTTTCTTGGGAAATTAGATATTTCTGAGGAAAAAAAACACTTAGCATTACCTGTTCTTGAGGAAATTAACAAACGACTTAAGGTTATGATTCGAATTGGTTTAGATTACATTAGCTTGAATAGAAGAACAGATACACTATCTGGTGGGGAGCTACAAAGAACAAAACTGTCTACACAAATTGGTTCAGAACTAATGGGGTTAATGTTTGTTCTTGATGAACCTTCGATTGGTCTGCATCCCAGAGATTCTCATAAACTGATTACTGTGCTAAAGGAAATGCGAGACCTTGGAAATACCGTCATTGTCATTGAACATGACATTGATACAATACAAGCTGCTAATCATTTAATTGAAATGGGTCCGGGTCCAGGAATTTATGGAGGAGAATTGGTAGCTCAAGGAACTATTAATGAAATAATGAATAACAAAACCTCAATTACTGGTCAGTATTTATCTGGTGTGAAAAACATAGCTACTCCATCAAAACGAAGAAAGTCAAATGGTCATTCGCTGGTAATAAAAGGTGCTCGAGAGAATAATCTGAAAAATCTGAATGTAAAAATACCTTTAGGGAACTTTGTATGTATAACTGGAGTATCAGGATCTGGAAAAAGCAGTTTGATTCATGAAATCCTTTACAAGAAACTCTATTCAATATTCAGAGATAAAAGAATCTTACCTGGAAAGCATGAAGCAGTTGAAGGAATAGAGTTTATAGAAGACATTAGAAATATAGATCAAACTCCTATTGGAAGATCAGCACGATCAAATCCCGCAACCTACATAGGTTTCTTTGATAAAATAAGACGAATATTTACTGATTTAGAAGAATCAAAAGCAAGAGGTTATAATGTAAGTCATTTTAGTTTCAATGCTAGTACAGGTGGAAGATGTCCAGAATGTAGTGGCTGGGGTAGGATTATAACACCATTACAATACATGGCTGATATTGAATCGATATGTCCTGTCTGCAAAGGAGCACGCTTTAGAAAAGAGATTTTAGAAATAAAATACAAGAATAAAACAATTGCTGATGTTCTAGATATGAGTGTTGAAGAAGCATTAGAATTTTTCAAAGATGATAAATACCTTGTGAACAAACTACAAGTGATGAAAGATTTAGGCTTAGGTTATCTGAAAATCGGCCAATCATCCTCAACTATTTCTGGTGGAGAAGCTCAACGAATAAAATTAGCTCAAGAACTAGGTAAAATGAAACGAAGAAAAAATAATTTGTATATTTTAGATGAGCCTACTACTGGCTTGCATCTTGCAGACATTCAACGCTTACTAGATATAATTAATCGTCTTGTAGATGAAGGTAACACTGTTTTAGTTGTTGAACATAATCTTGATGTGATAAAAACTGCTGATCATATTATTGATCTTGGACCTGAAGGTGGAAAATTAGGTGGTAAGCTTGTTGCACAAGGAACTCCTGAAGAAATTGTAAAAATTTCTTCTTCATACACAGGTCAACATCTGCAAAAAGTTATCAATGACTCATAGAGATTGTTAAAGAATTTCTTATCAACGTAATTCCATATAACTTAAAAACTTGAAGATTAAAATATAGTTAGAAGTCTGTTTGATTTGAAAAAGGAGTTTTTATCTCAATAGTAATGGAGTTACTAATTATGAAAGTACATAAGAAAAATGCTTCTTTCTTACTATCATTTGCTATAATCATGCTTTTTTTTACAACTTATATTGATGTTTATAGTGGAAATGATAGTGAGATAGAGCCAATTGTTTCAGCTTTAGAGATAGTTGAACCTGAAGTTCTTGAACCAATGGCTGCGCATTTTGATTGGTTAATTATGATCTATTTGGATGGTGACAATAATCTAGAAGAAGATGCAATTGACGATTTCAATGAATTAGAAGATGGAATTGTAGTAGGTTCTTCAATAGCTATCATCGTTCTTCTTGATCGAATTCCTGGAGGAGACAGTTCAAATGGTGATTGGTCTGGTACAAGATTATATAATGTAACATCTGATTCAGATGCTACAAATATAAATTCTGAACTACTAGAAGATTGGGGTGAGAAAAACATGGGAGAAAGCAATACTTTGGAGCTTTTCATAAATTATTGTTTTGACAATTATACTGCTGATAATTACTGGTTGAACATTTGGGATCATGGTGCAGGAGTTGTTGGTCTCTGTACAGATGACACAGATTCTGATTTTCTAACTCTTGATGAAATGCAACAAGCCATTGATGCAAGTACCACGCTATATGCACAGAACTTTGATTTGATTTCTCATGATGCATGCTATATGAACATGATAGAAGTTGCATATGAATTAGAAGAATTTACGGATTATTTTGTTGGTTCTGAAGAATCAATTCCACTTGATGGTTTTGATTACTTAACCATTATTTCCCAGCTTGAACTTGATACTTCTATGAATGAAACTACTCTAGCAGAGATAATTGTTGATTCTTATGAAGCATCTTACGATGAAATTTACTATGATGTCGCTCTTTCATGTTTAAATCTAAGTGTTTTTGATGTTCTAATTCCAAACGTTAATAATTTTGCTGGTAATCTTTCTCTGGTTATTGCTGATGGACAGGGAGCAAGTATAGAGAATGCATACTTTAACACATTAATCTTAATGTTTGATTATTCAATTGATTTCATAAATTTCGTTGAAGAAATAATAGCTGACACTACATTAATGACGACTTATCCTAATCTTAGTAGTACTGCTCAAGATCTTTTATCTAATCTTACATCTTTTGTTCTATTTAATTACCAAAATAGCTACTATTCAGGTGATGCAAATGGAGTTACTATTTTCATGCCACTCATGAATACTATTAATTCACCTGATATAGATGATTATATAGATTCAAGTGTTAATTATGTAAACTTTGATTGGCAAGCTGATACTTTCTGGGAAGAATTCTTAGATAACTTCTATTCGAAAGGTTTTGGAGTATCTCTACCATACGAAGAGCTTTTGTTAGGCGTTTCAACAGGAACACAAGAAATTACTCTCCACGAAGAACATCTATATGCATTTGAAGTAGTTGAAGAAGGTCCATATGATATTAGAGTTAATATTGTAGATGGTGACGTTGATCTCTATTTATTTAATGGCACAGATTTATCTGGAATAGCTTTTAGTCAGCTTTATAATCCAATTGATGGTTCTGTAGAGAGAATTAGAGGTTATTTCACACCTGGAATATACATTGTAGATATATACGGTTGGATGTATTCCAGTTATAACTTAGTAGTGAATCAATACACTTTGCCAATTGTTGAACCTGGTGAATCAATTACTGTCAGTAGTGGAACAGCATTAGGAGATGAATATGGTCATTATCAGCAAGTTGTATATCACTATTTTGAGGTACCAATTACTGAACCTGGAAACTATACATTTAGTTTAACTTATAATTCACTTGCAGTCAACTACGATCTCTTCCTCTTAAATACAGCATATAACTTGCAAGATTATTCTGAATCTACTTCTTCTTTAGATTCCATAACAGTGAGCTTTAGCGAATCAGCAACAGTAATTGTATGTATATTTGGATTAACAGGATATGGGTCATTTACTTTAGAAATAATACATCTTACACCTACTTCAGAAACTTCTGGATTAACTTTTATCTTTAGCTTCATTGGTTTGCTAGGAATGGCTTTAACTTTATGGCTTTTAGGAAAACGAAAAATTAGAAAATAGATTTTTAACAGATTTATTTTCTTTTTTCCTTCATTTTTTCCTAAGTTTTACCTATAGTCAAAAATAAAACAAAATAAAATTTGATATCCAACTATCAATCTTCCCAATCAAGTGTTTTCCAGAAATTATAGAAGATATCTACCTCTTCAGGATATTCAAAACCAATTTTGTCTCTAAACAATCGAATGTTTCGTTTAAACAAACCAGATAATTCATTATCTTCTTGCGAATAATGTACAAAGGAATTGATGTTTAGCATTTGTAGTGCTTTCTGATAGATTTCTAATTTGGTAAAAGATGAATGTTGAATCGATAAAATCATCACTCCATTATCATTAGTGAATACCAATCCTCTACTATCAAAAACACCACGTAGATATGCGGTTAAATTTCCTTTCTTCCAAGTGAGCACATCTTCGGGACTTGTATCTGATTCATTAATTTTCTTACTATAATTTCGAAGATTATAAATTGGTTTATCTTCATTTTCATGGCTCACAGTATTAACTCTCGAGGTATTTTTTGATTCAATTTGCTTTTATCAAATAATCCTCTGAAATTATGTATAAAAACAACTAAAAAATCTAACAATCACAAATGAGTAGAATCTAAAAGAAAGATAAATGATAAAGAATAAACTAACTCTTTATCCATTTTGAAATTTCTTTACATTCCTTTTCGATTCTTTCAATAACTCCTTCTTTAAATGGTCCTTCAGCTGTTTTTACTTGCCCATCTATCCATTCAGGGTAAACATTGGTTATTACATTTCCCTTTTTTAAAGACTCATTGAATCTGTTACCTTTGTTCTTTATTTTATCAGAATCTAGCACATGAGTAACAAAGGAAATACCATATTTTATGCTCTTTTTGTTTTTGTTCAATTGTCCTTTTAATTTTCGTAACCATTTCTTTGATGCAGGACTTATCATAAAAATCCTAACAGCAGTACCAACAATAAGAACATCAGGGGAATCATTGGCAACTTTTTCAGGAAGTATATTTTTAATATGAGCAATATTAACATCCATTTTTTTACCCAAGGTTTCTCCCAAAGTCTTCGCTAATTTCTCACCATTACCAAAAGAAGAATCATGAACTATCCAAAGTTTCACAGATAATCACCATACATTAACAGTATTTTCTTGGTTGAAAGCTATTATAAACATTAGTTATCAATCTCAAACAAATAATTATTTTTCAGTATGTTAAATCAAAATAACTAAAAATGAAAACATCCCAAATAATAATGGTTTAAGAAAATTCCGAGAAGAAGATGTAATTGAAGAAGAATAAGGTAATAT
>JAUVZH010000022.1 GCA_030602675.1 Candidatus Heimdallarchaeota archaeon
CAATTAGATTTCTAAAAACATAAATGGAATTATAGTTTAAGAAACGATATCGATTCCATATTTTTTTTAACTCAGTTATAGAAAAAATATGGAAACATTTTATTAATTTGGCTATATTTGAATTTTTAAATTGGTGTGCAATCTCTTTATAGCTTAACGTGGGAGTTACTTCACCTACTCTATTATAATACATCCCTCTGAAAGAAATGGGTTCATTATCTTTTGGCACAGGATTAAAGGAAATAATAGCATAATTTTTACTGTCTGTTGTTGTTAAATCAAAAATCTTTATTTTTGGAGCTGGTTTACATATAGCAGAGAATCTATTGGACATTTTTAATCTAAAATTTGGTAGTGAATCATTAATACCAATCTTAATTCGTTTTTTGGTTTCTTCTTCTTCTTTTATACCAAATACTATTGCTCCACCATTGTTATTGGAAAAAAAACTTCCAAGGGATCCTAAACTTTCAATATTTGAATAACCTTCTTTAAAGTCTAACTGATCACCTTCATCTTCAAGCGCTAGAATCTTATCAATTAATTGATCGGCATTTGGTCCTATAAATTTTGTTTGTACATAATCTTGGTCCCATTTACCACAAGTAATAATTTCTATAATTTTATTATAATCAAGTTTCATACAAATCCGTTCTCCTTTTCAAAAAGTAGAATTTATAGTAGTTTGTTAATTTATTACCATGTTTACTCATTTTAATATATGTTTTTTGAATTATATATCTACTTAATCATGAACACATATTTCCTTAGTAAATGACTCAAGATATCATTATATATGCTTTTTTTAGAAGATGAATAATCTATTACCCACTATAAGTCTTAGTAAAAATCATATATCTAGAACCTAAAGAAATAACAAAAACTTTATTGAAAGAGTAAACAATTTGTTTTCCTCACCACAATAATTTTAAATCAAATCACATGCAAAAATAACTATTGATAAAGGTCTGTAGCGCAGTCTGGACAGCGCAATAGTTGTTAAGCTTATTTCTTAGTTGGCAATTCAACTTCAGAGGTGACATACACAAACCCATTCTCATCTCTAAGAAAAATGATATGTTCACCAACTGATAAACCCAACTCTTTCATTACATCTTTTGGGATTGTTATTTGGCCACTACCTGCTATTTTTGCACTGCCTATGAACTTCATACTAATATTTTTCTTTTTGCTGTATAAATACCTTCTCACTTTATAATAATTCATAGTATTTTCTGTAAAACGGGGATTTTATATATTATTATAAATATAATAATTATAATAAATAATGGAGTAATTAGGTGTGGTTAGAATAGGAATACCAATAAAATCATTTAACTTAAAAATCGTCAATCTAGATCAACAATACTTGATGTATTTCAAAACGTTAATCTTAAAATATTCGCAACAACTTTTGAACGAATTATGGTCGGAAAAATGGTTGGATGAGTTTGAAGAAAACAAAGGAATAAGAGCATATGAAGTAATTCAAACAGCAAATCCTCAATTCGTGTTAAATGGGAAAACAATCTATCTCCCTTCAAGAATTAAGAGAGGAATTTTTGAGTATGTGGGACGAATTATCAGGTCCTTTGTTAAATTAAGAGCATGTTTTTACGACTGCTTACAAGTAATGGAATTGGTTGGTTATGATTATTCGCTAAATAGACTTTATCCTCTTATCAGAGATAGTTATCGCAATTCAAATGGAGTTCCCAACCACAAGAAAATAATAGTTATGAAAGTCATTAAACTAATAAGGAAATGGTATTATCATTTAGCCCTTGATTTTACCATGATACCATTTAGTTATTTAATCCAACCCAATATCAAGCAATTTACTTTTCTTTATCATTGTGATGATGCAAATGCTATTAGATACAGAATAAATAGCCATTCAATTAACTACAAGATAAAATTACCAATTATTCAAAACCCTGTGAAACGTCAAGATTGGCAATGGTTCGAAGATGAGTTACCGATTCCGAAAAAAATACAACTAAAAATACAAAAGTTGAACAATAGAGAATCAATTAAACCAACATTGATTACAAAAATATTGAAGGGTGGGTTAGAATATTTCTTCTTGATTTTTCCTTGGTCATATGAAAAAAGCAAACATGCACTCAAAAGCACAAAAGATAGAATGTTATCTATTGATTTAGGTATAAAGAAGCTAGCTACAGGTGTAGTTTGTGAAGCTGGAAACCAAATAAGCAGACCAATAATAATTAAACAAGTTAGTTCACTCACAAAAGAAATCAATCGACTCTATAACCATATTTCAGGTATTACTTCTAAGTTAAGAAAACTAAAGAATAATGATAATACAAATTCATATCAGCAAAGATTACTTGAAATAGAGCATAACCGATTATATAACAAACGTAATCGTATACAAAATCAATTAGTTCACATAGTAACTAATAAACTGATTCTCCTCGCTTCAAAGTGGCAATGCTCAACTATCCTTCTAGAAGATTTGAGAACATATGTTCCTAGAAGGGGAAAAAGAAAAACATCAAGAAGACAAAACGATTGGTTTAGAGGAAAACTCCTCAAGATCCTAAAATACAAGTGTCGGGAAGTTAACATAAATGTCCAAACTGTTTCTCCATATGGTACTAGTTGTCATTGTTCACGTTGTGGAAACAAAGATGGCTTAAAAATCAAAGGTCCAAATAATTTAATTCAATCAAAGAAAGGTCGTTGGTTTTATTGTTCAGAATGTGGTTTTTCAGCTGATAGAGATTATAATGCTGCTCTCAATATCTATCGAGCACGTGAAATTGATTATGAAAGCATTCCAAGTTTAGTTCATACTCAACCCATCCCCAGCCCCTATACGGAGTTGGGAACTCCACTCAACCGTCCTAGTGGAGGAACTGTAACACTTTCTACTAATGAGATAGTAGAGGTTGTAGGTGGATAATTTGTTCACTCAATTATTCACAAATAAAGGTACGGTAGCGCGCTTGCCTTCCAATAAGTTTTGGCGTGCATATTTCAAAGGAGAAACTAACTAATCAGCCTAAACAGCTAGAAAAAATAAGTGGCAGGTCTGGAGGGATTTATTCAAACAGAAGTCGCGACTTTTGTTTTTTGAACCCTCGACTTCCTACTATCTTCGAACCCAATACTTAGGGGAACATAGAAGGCAGGCACACTATCCAAACTGTGTCACAGACCTATTGTTATGCATTTGGTTTTTCTAGGTTTTAGTTTATAATAATTACTATACTATAAATAAATTGTATTGAAAAGCTGATTGAGCTGTTTAAGAAGGTAAATACTGTACTTATCTTGTAGGAGTCCTCTTATGCCTGTTCCTCTTCATTGGCGCATTGATCCCTTACTTTACGACAAGGATTGCACTGAAAAGAATGTTTGGGTTACTGCTAACAAGTTAGTTGAAGCAGGTCAATTCGAGAAGATTTTTTTTGTGCATGATACATTAACCTTGAACTTGTTTCCTATCCTTGTTCGTCGTATTGATTTTATTCGCAAAAAAGCTAGTGACCGTATTCTTTCCCGGTTTCCCTTCCTGGTTCTTTCGGAAGATGTAAAAGTAAGTATTAAGGAGAAAGATCTCCTTATTTCTGAAGTTGCTCGAGATTATTTTTACAAATCGATTAATAAGAGCATTCTTGAGTGGCGTGTTTCTATTAATCATTACCTCGAGCGTGGTGCTATGCCATATCCTCTTGTTCGTTGTGCCTGGGAACTTATTGGGTTTCCAACGTTTCATCCAGATAAGCTTTTCTTTGAAAGTGCCCGAGGAAAACGGTATTCTATTCCTACTCGACTCACTAAACCATTGGCTTATCTTTGTGGTGTAACAAATGGGGATGGGCATTTACACCCACATTGGCTTAGAATTGTTGATGAGACTGCAGAGCATATTAAATTCTTGTCAAAACTACTCAAGCAAATATTTGACGATCCCGGTGAAATCTTTCAAACTGGAAATGCTTGGAATGTCGAATTAAGATCCTCCTCAGCTGTTAAGTTATTTAATTTCTTGACAGACCAAACCATTCAAGGAGCTAAATATGATTCATTACGAGAACCACTTCTCTTAAAAGAATTAGGTGAACCTTATCGCAGACTTTATTGGCGTGGTGCTATGGATGCGGATGGGTCATTTAAGGATCATATCTCTTTTACTAGTGCAAGTAAGAAGTATGTTGATGATTTTAGTAAATACTTGGCTTCGCTTAACATTAAATCTAAGATCTTAACTATAAATGGAGTAGCTTATAATCTTACTATTCCTGCTATTAATCGATTTCAATTTATCAACCAAATTGGTGTTACAAATCCTAAGAAAAAAGCTGATATGATACAATTATATAGTAAAATTAGATGTCAATTCAAAGGATTAAATCATACCAGATTAATCGATGGTTTGTATTTTAATCTATTAGAGCTCCCTTCTGTTAATGTAATTGGTTTATGTAATTATATTACAAATATTAGAAATACTAAATTAATTAATGAACATAGTTTAGAGTTAGGAATTGCTACTAATCAGTATGCAGCATATGAAAAAGGTACGAGAGCTATTCCTATTCATACTGTACAAAAAATAGTTGGTAAACCTGCGAGAGAGTTAATGAAATTATTATCTACTCAATTCCAGCTGACCTATCAAATATCTGCTTCGCAACCAACTAAATTACCAATAAAAGTAACAAGTGAAATTATTAAATTAATGAGTGTATTAGAACCAACATCAAATTATGTTAAAATCCTTCTTGATGAAAAGCAACTACTACAAAATGCGGGTGAAACTTTTGGGTTAGTTATCAAAAATAAAAGACTCTATAGTCGGTTAGTTGTTAATTTTTGTAATACATTTGGTATTTATGAGAAACCTAGTATTGATAATCTTGAGTTCGAACCTGTTTGCGTTAAACAATGATGAGTCGTTTATTTTGTAAAAATAGATTCTTTTTCTAAAACTCTATCACAGATTTCTTATTAGATATAAGAGGGAGGTGTTTCCACCACTTTTTTCCTTTTCTTACACTCCTAGATCGATTTTTTCACATTCTTATCCTCGCTCATTTTTTCGAAAGTCCGATAAAATATCTTTATTGGTAGAAAAACCAACAAAGTCCGATTTTTTATCTTTATGAAAAACAATTAATCATGTTATAGTTTGTATAAAAAATTCGTCAAACCTTAAAAGTCCGATAAAATCTCTGTTTTTTCTATCTTTATTCTACGACAAATTTCATGATATAAGCAATTTGTGCGTTTAAAATTACAATTTTGATTTTTAGCTAAATTAGGTTGTAGCATTTCTTTCCGAATATTATACAAAAATTGCTCAAACTTTTGTCTTTCATTAAGACTAATACTATCAATATTGAATTCTCCGATGTTATAATAATAAGTCCCTATCTGAGTTACTTGTATGATTCCTGGTAACCCCGGATGTGGAAGAGTATTAGATAATAATAATGTATAAAATAATAATTCTTCTTTATCAAAAAATCCTGGGTTCTTTTTATATTCAATAATTCGACAATGACCTTGTTCATTTACTTTATCAATACGATCAATTTTTCCTTTGAGATAATTATCATTAAGCATAAACTCTGTTCCAATAGGTTCCCAAAACTGCGGAGAATTATTATAACGTTCTATCTCTAAATCAATGAATTTCCTTTTTAGACTTTCATCTTTTCCGTTAATAATTGGATAAACACCATTACGTATATCTTCTCCATATTTATTATAAAAATCATTAAACCATTGATGCCATTTCAAACCTTCTTGTATATCTGGTCTATGGTCAGTAAGATCAGTTATCCAAGTAGCTCCCGATTTCGTATCAGCATTAAGTTCCTTTAATATGTAAAATTTAAATGAACAATGCAAGTATGCAATAAATTCTGTTTTACTTATAGTGAAACCTTCTTCCAACAATATTCTCAAATGGAGAACGGTTATTTTATATTTAAACGTCAAAAAAACATTTTTTAGCTTTTTATAAAAGATTTTGTCGAAGAATATGATTAGTGTATAACAACTAGGAATTAGCAAAATGTCTTACCAAATTTCATTGTTAACCAAGGTTGAACAAAACATAATCTATTATTTTCTATGGAGAGTTATCAAAGAAATGGATGAATGGTTCACTGGTGGATTAAAGAAATTAGCTCATAATATAGGTAGACATGAGAAATCAGTAGTTAAAGCACTAAAATCGTTACGGGAAAAAAGTTTGATCGAAACAAAAAAAGTTCATAAGAAAGTTTGGATAAAACACACTTTATCTGATGATGAATTATATCCAAGACTAGCTATTTTATGTGATGATTTTTGTAGCTCACAAGCAATAAATGAAAGAAAAAAAGATCTTCTACAATTAAACCAACAATTAAAACACGAGAAACAAAATCTTCGAGAAAAAATACAAAAGAAAAAGATGGAAGAAATAAGAATTGAAATTATATTAGAAAATATGACAGATACAGATTTGAATGATTTGGTTAATAAGATACTAACAGAAAGAACGTATGCCAACGTGAATTCTCCAATTGAAGACATCATAAAAGTTGAAATCGTATCATTTAGGGATAAGATGTATGAGGAATACTGTGAATTTGAAAACAACGATGAATTAGTTGGAGAGGTGAATTCGGATGAATTAATTGATCCATATGTTCCATCTAAAGAAGAGCTGGATTTAATTATAACTCATTCAAAGAGAGATTTGAAATTAATTCACAAATAATAATGTAAGGGGATTTTGCCTTGAATGAAATCCAAGAAAAAATCTTAACACAAATTATTAACCACACAGGAGTATACCCCATAACTATCAAGAATATTAAAAACCAATTAGGATGTTCGAATGCATTTGTTGCTAAAAACATTAAAGTTCTTGAAAAAGAGAAGCGAGTTGATAAAAAAGAAGTTGTTTGGATTAAGGGAAGAATAGCATTTTATAAATTATCTAAAAATACTTGGCCTGAATTTATTGGAAAAAAATGTAAGGATTGTCACAACAAAAGTACTATCGATACTTGTATTTTTTATGAAGAACTTGCAGATGCAGGATACATCGAAGAACCACGACGAGTAATGAAGAAGCTGGATCATGATACGATAGCTTGTCAATGGTTCATAGATCGAAAAACAAATTGGGAAAGAAAGAAATTTCAAGATTTTTTGGATGAAACAAGAAAAGTAACAAAAACAGAAACAGGATACAAAACAAGTTATCACTGTAAATTTTGTGGCGAAGAACTTCCTATAGGCAATGGATTTATCGCAAAGCTTGGAAGCTCTGTTATTCGTTGCATAAATTGTGAGTCAATTATCAAACTTGTGTTTAAGGAAAAAGAAAATCTCTTTCGAGTGATTTATGCAGAAGAAAAAGGGGATGTCTATAGGGAACATTTCTACAAATCATCAGGTATCTTCTCCACTATTGTCCCATATGTTGGTACAAAACACGGTATTGTTATACCTGATCTTAAATCTTGTACACTCAATTTCAATACAAAAACATTAATTGTTTGTAACTGGGTAGGAAAACTCACAACTCTAGAATATATCGTTGCTAGAAAAAAATCGGATTATGATTATCTTTTAGATGTTTTGCCATCAAAAGGGTATAAAAAAATTCATGTGATTTTTGGTGGAGAGAAAATTAAAAGCCCACCACCAATAAAACAGCAAGTTGGAATACTAAATATACTACGAGAAACAAAGATTGCTAATAAAGAATTTTGTCTAGCAACGTTAGTAAGTAGAAGAACAATCCTTCAAAGAATATCTCATCATCTCGATAAAGAGAAATTGAAATCTACTTTAACACTGATTGAAACAAAAATACAAGAATTAAATAGAAAAACATCAATAACTCCAAGTGAGTGGAACGATCTAGACAGAGATGCTGCAAAGAATATGTGGTGGACATTAGCAGCCTTTTTCAAGAAAATAGGAATATACTTTCCGGGTAGAGGGTCAGCTCGATTAATGCAGGATAATTTCAAGCCATACGGGTTACACTTTTCTTATTCAGCGATTGATACACTAATAAATGGTGTCTATGACAAAGCGAGAGATTATGTGAAAGAATATTGCACAAAAATTAATTTTTGTTGGGATGGGTTACCAGGAATATGTCATGGAAAAACAAAGGGAGGGGTGTTTGGACTTCACTTAGATATGTCTGAACCAGTTAAACTTGTAGTCGTGCCTTTCCTAATAGAGGCACTAGTAAATGAAGAAATAATTCCTAATCAAGTACAATACAAATATGGTAGAAGAAGGCAAAAAGTGTTTTTTGTATATCCACAATCTGAACTTGATGAACAATTAGAAAAAATCGTGAAAGAAGCATTAAACAGTAAAATGAATGGTAAAATAGGAAGGAGAAAAATAAATGACTATTATTTAGAAGGAAAGTATTGGTTGAATGATCTCATAATGAAAAGTAACAACTATGAAATAAAACATCATGGGGTGACATTTCAACCTTGGGCAATTATAAGAGAAGGAGTATGGGGATTATTAGATAGAAAAGAAAAAGACCAGTTTGTTAAAGAATTAAGAAATTACCATAACGAAATAGGATTTAAGCCATTAGCATTAAAGGAAGTTTGAAGGTAAATGAGTGAAGAAATAGGTAAGGAAACAATAATTAATGATTTTGAAAGATTAACAAAAATCTCAATAAAAGATCAAAGAATGATAACCAAAAATTTACTAAGAATTACTGTTTATGAAGGAGAATTCACCTACCAAATTATAAAATTGCTTCTAACAGAAAAAATAGAGAAAGGATATACAAAGAAATATTCACTAGTAGAATTACAGAAAAAAATACCACTTAAGAGAAGCAGATTAATAGAAAAATTGCAAAGAGTAGTGAAGGAAGGCGTACTGAAACATCAGAAAAGAAAATACATGATTAATAAAGAACATATCTTAGTTGATAGATTGTGGCAATATTATAATGATGCGAATTATAAAGAAAGAGAGAAAACAAAGGATATCATCAATTTGATACAAGAAAATGAACAAATAGAGGAAGAATGGATAAGAGAGAGAAAATACCTTAAATTAACAGAAAAAGAAGAAGAAAAATTGCGAGAAGAAATAATTAATGAAACAATAGCGGATTCGTATGATATTGAATCTGAATTAAAACGATTAATTGGTCAAAACAAAGTAAGAATCATTGGATTTAAGGAAATGTAAGACAAATTTTAAAGAAAAACAAGTACCTGCTGAAATACTTAGTCAAGTAGAAAAAATCAGTTTTTCATGAAAAATATAATTTTCAAAATAATTCATAAACATTTATTGAACACGATAATGTTTTATAACACAATTTATTCTTTAGTGAATATTCTAATAAATCTTCAAATGAATTTCTAAATAATCTTTTTAAATAAATTCTATCGCGCTGTCCAGACTGCGCTACGGGCCTAGTATTAAATTCTGAATGCTATTTTTTCCTCTCTTTTTCTCTTTAAAATACTTACGGTGAGAAGAGAAAAAATAACTTATCCGGTAAAATCTAATAACCTTAATAGATTATAAACTACTGCATTTTAATGTGATTTTATGTCAAACGAACGATTATTGAGAAAGACTGCTGTTGATAAAAATAAAAAGAAGCTCGGCCCTATTGTCCGAATAGAAGATTTGCTTGGTAAAACGATTAAGAAAGCTGTTCCTCATGCAATGGTTCTTGTTAAGAAAATTTTCAAAGGTGAAATTCATGTTCCAATTGAAATTAAGAAAGTCATTGAAGTTACTGATCAACTAGTTTCATTTAATATTCTTAAAACTGATTTTGATAAAGAAGCAGAAAAATTACGTATAATTAAAAAGCAACGAGAGTTCGAAGAATCAAAAAGTCCTTATGAATATCGAACTAGAGCTAGATTATCTCCATACACCAGAAATTTACCTCGATCTAGAAATAGAAGGAAATAAATCCACTACTGTTTTATTTTTTTATTAATTATATTCCTAGTTTCTTTCGCTTTGATAGTTATATGATTCTCAATGCCATCTACAGCTTTTACCAACAGTTTATAATGAACTGAATAATCTTGACATGCTATAGAATATATTGACTTTAGTCAAGTTGAAGAAAAAGATGGAAGGAAAGAAACTAGTGTTTCTTTCTTCGATTGACAATGACATAAATACCTGATAATGAGACTACTGACAGAGCAATTATGATTGGTATTTGGATACTTGATGTTTTTGTATTTCGCACTATAGAGAATAAATATGATGGAGTACTTTCATAAGTTCCTCCAAAACCATCATCAGCAACTACTTTTACTAATACTGATTCTGAATAATCGATGTCTGTGATATCCCAAAGATAATTGTTAATTGTAAGATTCTTAGCTAGAAGATGCCAACCCTCATTATTATTGATATTATACGAAACATCATAGGTTAAGCTGTCATCATCAGGATCAGAACCAGTCCACATTATAGAGATTGTATCTGAGGTAAAATTTTCACCACCAACAGGATTTGTGACCTCTACATATGGAGATCTGTTTATCACCGTGTAGCTGTACGGGTCGTCAAATGGATCTTTGTACTCACTTGTCAAATCGTAATTATCTTTAGCAGTAATATACCAAAGAACTTCTGTACCATGTTCTTGTGTTGGTATGCTTCCTATCCAATCAGCATCATCAATAACTGATTGAACCATTGCACTGGAATACCAATTTGAACCACCATTATTGGAATAGCAAAGTAACGCTTCAACAACTTCCCCATCATCAGCTATTTCAACAGTAATTTCTGGTTCATCATTTTCACATGGACCAATACTATCACCGGAAGTATCATAAACAATACTGTGGTCTTCAACAGTTGGAGCAAGATAATTTATGGTATCATACTCATGTGGATTAGAAGTATTTGTACCGGCATTGGTAGCGAACACGTATGTACCAAATCGCTTATCATAACCGATTCTATGATACAAGTGATCACCATTATCATCATCACCTAGATAATAGATTTTTTCCACAGAATGTCCTAGAGATGTTTCTTTAGAGATTTTCGTTAAGAGATCGAGTGAAATTTCTGTTTCAACCCCCCAGACTTCTAGAGAGATACTCGAACTTATAGCTAGTTCTACTGAATGTGATTGTGATGTTGTTGTGGAGATTTCTTCAGAGACAGTTAAAGCATTTCCAATACCACCACTAACATGAGAATTATTATCAAGCCAATGCACAAGTTCTGAAGGATAACCTAAATAGACTAAACTCTGATCACGCCATTCCTCTGGCGCAGCAGTTTCGGATAAAACTGAAGTTGCAGAACGCTGGACTCCATATTTGATAGTTTCATCTTCATATTCTTTTGTTCCATCCCAGTAAGTCTTATTTTGAACAAACAACCTCCATGGTATTTCCCAAGTTTCGCCCCAATAGACATCACCTCTACCAGGACCGGACAGTTCAGCTGGACCATTAACTATATCTACACTATTGATTCCCGCAAAATTGGTGATTTCATATCGCCACTCATAACCTGCTTCAGCTGTCAGTTCTATGCCAAAGCTTGCACCACCATCAAATAAGGAGAAATCTTCTTCAACGCTCAATTCTACTCCGACACTCATATTCAATTCTGAACCTACAAGTAGAGACATTATTGAATCTTCATCCCAAGCTGACCAGCTGAGATCTCCGTGGGGATCATAAAGGATACCATACAATTTCTTTCCAATAGTTTCAATTCCACTAGCAACTAATTGTTCATTATCAAGGGATACAATTTTCTTGAAGGTAAAACTTCTACTTCTTTCAATTGCAACTACAGAGCTGCTATAACCCTTCAAAGTTGCAACAATAGAACCATCAATTGTTGTATCATAATCTAAAACAATTTGTGCAGGAGAAGGATCTAATTCACCTTTGTTTACTCCATTTATCCATAATTCAACCTTTTGCAAGTTAGTTTCTGTATATGAAATATTAAATAATGCACTATTCACATCTGGATTAAGACCAAATTCGATTACCCCGCTTGCTGGAGAAACCCATACAAGTTCAGGTGGAGTTGAATCCCTTGTGAAGTATACCATTATAGAATAGCTAAATTCTACAGGATTATTACTAGCTACTAGAAAATAATACCAACCATCTACTACACATGATACAACTTCAAGATCTGGGTCAAAAAATGCACCTAAGTAAACAAAATTGGGATCATATACAGCAACATAAAGTATTCCTTGAGAACTGCTAACTTTATCGATAGTTAAAGTTGTACCTCCTAGACAACTTACCTTATAATAATCCCATACATCAGGTGAATCCACATCACCACTTACAATTCCTGAAAAAATTACTTCTTCTGCTTGAGCAAAGCTATTATTAGGTTCAGTGTCTGCAAGAACAATTTCTACTTTAATATTCAGTGCAAAAACTACCATTGGAATCAAAAATAACCCAATAATAACAACTGATTTCAATTTTTTAGGTTCTTGAAATATAAAAAACCCTCCTAACAAATACTTGTATACAATAGAATAAATATCTTTTCAGATTCGATTAAGTAATGTGTAAGTGATAAAAAAACTGTAGAAAAGAATCTCAAATATCAGTCAAACTAGTGAAATGAACGAAATATAAAGCAGATAAATAATTTGCTGCTTAAGAAAGAATATCTAGTCTTCTATAAGAAAGATTTTAATGATTTAGTACTTTAGTTATTATTATGTTCCGTAAAAAAGAAGATAAAGTTGAATTTTCGATTCATGTCTGTGATGATTGTTATAATGAACGCAAACTACATTTCGAAATTTTCCAATTAAAACGAATTCGTGTTCGTAGTTGGCATCCCTGTGCTGTTTGCAAAACGGACACTCATTGGTTATTTACTGGTTTAGCTGATTCAGAAAGTGAAGTTGAGCACATGAAGCAAAAAATAACCAGCTAAATGGAAGCAATTTTGTAGAATTGAATCCCTTCATTTCGATATTTGTATTTATTCTAATTTACCGATTGACCACATTTTGGTCAACGTTTTCCAACAAATTATAAATGAGTGACCACTTGATATCTAGTTGCTATTATGTTTAAGTTGGTTTTAGTACCATGGAATACAGAAAATATTTGAAAAATCCAATTATTACTGAAGAATCAGATCAAAGGAAAGGTTTACCCATACCTCCCATTCAAAAACCATATGCTGAAGATGCTAAATTAGTAGATTTGGTTTCTCCTGATGATTTTACTGTTGGAAACATTCCATTGTTGAAAGCTATAACAAATCGAATTAGTCATCGCAAATATTCAGATGAATCATTAACCTTAGAAGAATTCTCATATTTACTTTGGACAACTCAAGGTGTTAAAGAATTAATAAGAGATGGTCTCGTTACTCTCCGAACTGTTCCTTCAGGAGGAGCTATGCATCCTTTTGAAACCTATCTAGTGGTAAATCGCGTTGAGGGCATCGAATCAGGATTATACAGGTATTTGGCAATAGAACACAAGTTGTTGTTTCTGAAATCACTGGATCCTAAAGAAATGCCAGAAAAGATGGGTGAAATAAACAATGGTCAAACATTCATTGGAAAAGGAGCTGTTGTTTTCATTTGGAGTGCAAGACCATACCGTACAGAATGGCGATATGGTGATGACTCTTTTAAAGATATTCTCATGAGCGTTGGTCATATTTGTCAGAATCTCTACCTTGCTTGTGAAGGAATTAATGCAGGTACTTGTGCAATTGTAGCATATCAACAAAAATTGTTAGACAATTTCATTGGTGTTGATGGGAATGATGAAATATCACTCTACGTAGCACCTGTTGGTAAAATAAAAAAGGAATAAATTAGGATACAATACTGTATCCTATTACTTTTGCATTTTGTTATAATGGATTTTTGTTACTTTATTTTGCAGGGGTTTCTGATGGTTTCAAAACTATTCCCATAACAGCATAGAGGATGTAGAATATACCAACTATTATAGATCCAACAAGTGAGCTATAGAAACTAGTAGCTACCCACCATTCATATCCAGATGCAAATATGGCTAATGCTCCAACTGTTATTCCTGTTAAGACAAATCCTACGATTGCTCCTCCAACACCAATAAAGCTTAGAATCTTTACAATGCCTGTTTGTTTATCTAATAGTGTAAGAATTCCTAAAAATACTGAAATTCCTAATAATGCAAGAAACAAAAGCCCTAGCAAAACAAGAAAAAGTTGAGCCCAAGCAGGAGCATATGGGGCTCCTACCCAAAAATAATAGTTAGATCCTCCACCTTCCCACCAACCGCCAAAATCGGTGACAAAAACGAGGATTGTAGCGACTAAACTAAAAATAGCAGCAAAAGCCATGAAAGCAATTTTAACAAATTTCATTACTAACTGATTATCTTGGTTCATAGCTTTTTTATGGTTTAGAGATATAAAAATCCTTGTGGGTAAAAATTAAAGGGAATTATCTTTTATTGGTATATCAAATAGTATATTGTATTTGAAAATATATTATTAGGTTGAGAACTTTTAGGGTAGGTTTGAAGTGAATTCAGTCTTAGCAGCTTTCCTCTTAACAACTTTTGCTGGTTTGTCCACAGGAATAGGTAGTGCAGTGCCATTTTTCTTTAAAAAATTTAGAAAATCATTCCTTGCATTCTTTCTTGGACTTTCAGCGGGGGTAATGATATTGGTTTCATTTATGGAGTTGATGTTTAAAGCTGCTGAAGATCTTAAGAGTTACTGGCTTTATCTTGCTTTTTTTGGTGGAATGGCTGTTGTAGCTCTCATTGATTTTCTTATACCTCATGAGAAAAATCCTCATCATATGACTCGAAAAGAAGAGATTATTTCTGATATACAAGATGCATGTAGAGATGAAATAGTAAAGGATGAAATTATAGAAGCTCGAGTAACCAAAGAAGGTCTAGAAGAGGGTGAAAATAAAGATCTAAGAAGAACAGGGATAGTGACCGCTATCGCAATTGCTATACATAATTTTCCTGAGGGCATAGCAACATTTGCTGCAGCATTAGACGACATTTCAGTTGGGATATCTATTGCAGTTGCCATAGCTATTCATAATATTCCCGAAGGTATTAGTGTCTCAATACCACTATTTTATGCTACTGGGAGTAAATGGAAGAGTTTCGGATTATCATTTGCTTCAGGCATTGCTGAGCCAATTGGAGCATTAGTTGCATATGCGATTTTATTTAAATTTCTAAATCCAACGATTTTAGCTGTGAGTTTAGCTGCTGTTGCAGGTATTATGGTCTATATTTCGATTGATGAATTAATTCCTGTAGCTCATGAGTATGGAAAAAGTAATTTGGTAATGGCAGGCGTTGTTATTGGTATGATCATAATGGCTGGCAGCTTGGTGATGTTTGAGTTTTTTGTATAAAAACAATAATTCTTCTTCAATTACATTGCTCTCCATCTTTTTTCTTTTATTTGTCAAGTTAAGAATCTTTATTAGGAATCAATGGATTTCCTAAATATTGTATTAGTTAAATGGAGGTATTAGATGAGAAAATCTTTACCGAAAATTATAATGGTTTTAACACTAATTTTTACTAGTTTTTTAATGTTTAATACTACGAATTATACCACTTCTTCTAACAATTCTTACCAAGAAATCAATTTTAGCAGTCCCAATAAAATAATAGATGAAGATTTGGTTGTAAC
>JAUVZH010000041.1 GCA_030602675.1 Candidatus Heimdallarchaeota archaeon
ACTTCACCTTATATTACTCTAAAATTCATTAATAATGAATCAAAAATTAATCTTGAAACAGCTTTAAGATTTAATATTGAAGATCTATCCAACAATACAGTAGATCACATAACAATCGAATGGAATCTTGATGCTGGTCCAAGCATAAAAGATGAATCTGACTTTACAGTTTATCTACTAGGATTATATTTAACACACACAGAAGCTACTTTAACTATTTATTCTCGTGATGTAGTAGGTAATGAACGTACACATATCTATCTGTTCTATTTGGATTTTGAAGCTCCTATTTATGATCTAGTTGGATTAACAAACAACACTTATGTTAGAGGAAATTCAACTATTGATTTTAATGTCATATCGACTGATTTATCATCATTTTATTATAGTTGGGATAGTAATCCTGATTTAACTTCATTAAATGACCCTTGGGATTTATTTGTTCCATTAGATGATGGAATTCATAAGCTCTACATTTTCCTTGAAGATGACACTGGTGGAGGTCTATATACAAACTCAATCGAAGCAAATTATGTTTTTATTGTTGACGATTTATCAATTGATTATATAACGCCGAATGATTTTGTTGATAATTACAATCATACTATGCTTTATGGTGAGAATTTCACTATTATTGTCAATATTACAGATCGATGGACAAACGATGAAATTGAAAATATGTCATTTGCTATAATTAAGGAAGATGCTTTACTGAATCTATCAGTAAACGTTAGAAATGTCACAAATACAGAATATATTATTACTATATTTGGAACTAATGTTACAAATGATCAACTAACTGCTATCGAAATACATTTCTGGCAAACAATAGAGAATAACCATTCTATTTCTGTAAATCTTAGGGTTGACAAACTTGATGGTTATATTGTTATTCTGAGTATAAGTGAAACAATTATTTTTGGTGAGAATTTCACTATGACTCTACAATTATTCGATAATAGCAATGATAGCTCACAAGAAATTCTTTACATAAGTGTTGACGGTAATGATCAAGACATATTCTATACTTGCATTGATGAAGCAAATCAAATTTACCAGATTACCTTTAACACAAGATTCTTTGTAGAAGAGGAAGGAGAACATTCATTTACCGTTCATGTCGAAGCTAATTTCTATAGTAGCACTATTAACAGTGATGTCCTTCAGGTTGTAGTTCCATCTGGATTATCTTTACAATGGTTAATCATTATAATTGCCTCAGCAGTTCTGTTTTCATTGGTCATGGGTTTTGTTATTTATAGAGTTGTTAGAGCAAGACCTTTTGAAGAACTAATGAGTAATGTTACTGAAGAAGACATCAAAGCAAATATGGAAACAATGTCACCAGGTGTAATATTATCTATTTTCGACCAAAAGAAAGGACCAATTCCTCTAGTGGGAGATCATGCTCTTGATTCACCATTATACAATCATAGAATGCGTATAGGTGTTGAAAACTTCTTACTAAAAATTTCAGATCAAGCATATTCATCATTAGGATTCGAAGAACATGATGAAAGGCGAAGAATTGGGTCTATTAACCTACCTACTGAAGATATAGTTGCTTTCATTCATGGTATTCAGCTAGCTAATCCTGCTATGCGAGGAGGATTTGAGAATCTCTCGTTAATTGTTCTTGCAGATAAAGAGGTTGGTGGTTTTCTTTTAGCTAATCAGGAATTCTTATATCTTGAAATTGACGAATTAAAAGATGCTTTACAAGATAAGAAACCTTTACCTGAAATTAAAGTCTTACTAACTAAAATACGAGAACGTTCTGTAATCATAATGACTGCAGCTCAAAAGAATGCTAAAAAAGATAAAAATAGCAAAGTAGAATACCAATAAATCATTCTGTTGCATAAATAGTAATATTGATATGATAACGATAATCTTAAATGCCTTGAAGCAAACCCAATGCAAATATTCCAGTGATGATACATGTCCTACCTATTCGATGAACTCAAAACCAAAGATGGAGAAGCTAAAGTAGAAGATAAAATACTACTTATGGGTCTCCAACAAGCTGGAAAAACAGCTATCAAAGATGTAGTATTCTTTGGTAAAGAACCTGGTGAAGTCGAAGACTACATGGCTACTATTCATTATGAACGGCAATATATTGATGATGAAAAAGAGAGTCTAATAATTGATTCTGGCGGACAAGAAGCTTACTGGAATGAAGCTGTTACACAATTCCGTCATTTGGTTTTTTCAAATGTAAAGTTGTTACTTTGGATTGTAGATATGACTCGACCAGATCTTTTTGAGGAATCTGAAAGAAGGTTTAGTTTTACAATCCGTCAATTTAAAAAAGAGAATCCAAAAGGAAAAATTACTGTTCTTTGTCATAAAGTGGATTTAGTCCCACCAGAAGAACTTATTACATTATTGGATCATGTTAAAGATAATTTAGATGAACCAAAATACAAAATACAATTCGAACCTTCTAGTATATATTATCCTGATAGTTTGAAAGAATTAATTTTTACATCAATGAAAAACGCAAAGATGAATGTTAAGCGTTTTGAGCTAATTACAAATCTTGGAAAGAAGATTGAGGAAAGTGAAGAGTTCAAAAGCTATATTATGGACAACAAAGAAGATCCAAGAATTCTTCAACTTATGGAATTCCTAAATCCTACTTCAGTAACCACTCTACCAACGTTTGGAAAAGCTAGTGTTCAGTTTGATCTTTCTGAGTATGATATAATCGAATTAGTTCTTATCAATAAAGAAACAAACTCTCCAGTTATTGGTACTGCTTCTCAAGGTTCTGTAAGCATAGAAACTACTATGGACTACATATTGGCTCTACAAGAATTCAAAGAAATAATAAAAGAGAGAAAAATTGATGAAGATTCTACTATTTCAGTTATAACTTCTTCCAATAAGAAAGTCTATGGTATGCTTGTCAATTTAGAGACTAATTTTCTATTAATAACTTCATTTTCACCAATTTCTGAAGAAAAAACAAAAACACTTTTTGGTCTTATTCGTGAATTTTCAAAGAGCATTGATATTCCAACTAAAATTGATGAAGTTATTCCAGAAGTATCAACAATTAAACCAGTTGAAGTAACTCCTCCAACTACTAAGGTAACTCCAAAAATACCTAAGGAGGTTGTAAAAGTACCTGAAGTTATTCAACCTTCAAAAGAAGTGGTTGCTGATGGAGAGGTTGCTGAAGAAAAGAGTATGTTTTCATTTGTTAATCAATTAAAGGATAATTTGAAGACCCAATCTGATGAAGAAGTTATCTTGGAAGAAGAACCTACAGATGAGACTATACAAGAAGAGGTTATTGTTCCAACATCGGAAAAGGAAATTGAACTAGAAGATATTCAAGTACCCCCTGAGCCTATTATTGAACCTACTTTTGTGGAAGAAACAGCAGAAGAAGTAATTGAAGCACCTGTTGAAGAAATTGTTGAATTAACTGAAGAACCTATCCCTGAAGAAGCAATTATAGAAGAACCAGTTGAAGTGCAACCAGAACCCGAACCAACCAAACCCAAGCCTAGCTTTGTCTCAAGACTAAAAGCAGAAAGCAGACGTTACAAAATCAAACAAATTCAAATGGAAGCTGAAAAACTCAATTTCTCAGAGAGTGACCTCAAAGAATTAGCAAAATTCTTAACCAAAGATAATTCTTCTGAAAAATAAGAAACAAAAGAAGAAGTAAAGTAGATTATACTGATCTACTTTTCTCGTATCGTCTATATTCTAAATTAGCATCTAAAATAACTGGTATTTCTCTTATACCCTCAACACATTCATGAACAGGATAAATTTCAACTGTTGTAGCACCAAATCCTGCGGTAACTTTAATACCTCTATCTATTTGTTCTGAGTTTTCTAAAGCGACATCCAAAACAGATTTTTGTATTTGTTTTCCGCAGACATCACATTTAACACCAATTTTGGTATCAAACTTGATTTCTAGATTATCTACATTTTTCACTTTATTCGATTTTAGATAATGTGCTAATGTTCCTCTCATTTTGGCTTTTGCTTGTCCTAGCAATTCATCTGGTTGGAATAAGTTACTTATTTGTCCACATAATTGATCAAATGATTCTTGAGCAACTGGGAACGATGCATCTTCAGGGAAAATAGTTGTAACTATTAAATCATCTTCAACTTCTTTCATAAAAACAACATGCTTTCCATAAGTGAAAATCGCTTGGTTTAGTAACATTCCGGGAAAGTAAGCTTTTGCTAATTCATTTTTTAACCTTGAATAATTAACGCCTGAAACTACTTCAGGTTCAGAATACAAAACTAATCCCTGTGCAGTTGATAAAGCTAAAAATGATAGTTTATGACTACCTACAATACTTTTAATTTCAGTTGTTTTAGCATCATCCCTTGGATAAACAAAGGAGAGAACTTGTTGCATTGCATCCCAAACAGTTTGGTCAAAAATAGAAGTACCATAGATACTAGCATTTTGATATTTTTCTAATTCAAATATATCGTCAATAGATTTGATCATTGCTTCTCTTTTATTTAAAGGAACAACATCCATTTTATGTGCGAATACATATATTCTTGCTGCAGAGCTCACTTCTTGTAAGCTTTTGAATGTTAAATCAAAATAGTATTTCGATCGCATGATATTTGCTGCATCGGATATATCTACGACAAATATTACTGCTTTTACGTCAGTGAATGTTCTTTCTTTATACTGTTGAAACACTTCATTAAGATAGTTTGTTTGTCCACCGATATCAAAGAGATTTATACCACCACCTGCAAGGTTGAAGAGCTTCCTGTTTATCCTTACAGTAGCTGGATTTAATGCAGTTGATTCAGGGGTAAATCCTTCAAAGATAACTTGACGTATAGAAGTTTTTCCAGATTGAGATAATCCTAGTACTACAACTTTCGATTCCAATTGATCTGTCATGTGTTCACCAGCAATTTCAGTAAGATTCTTTTCTAGAATATACTATTTTTATATTTGGATTATGTCATTTTCATACACAAATGAAATTGTCATCTTTGAATCTGTATATTTTGACTAAGACCAACAGTTATATAGAGTAGAATTTATGGTAAATTCATTATGTCCTCCTCGAAAAAGAAAATTCTTCTCACATGTGATGATGGCATACATAGCAATGGTATGCTTGAGTTATACAGTCATTTATCTAAATTTGCTAATGTAACAATTATTACTCCACAAGGCCAACGAAGTGCTGAGAGCAAAGCAATAACTATTAACAAAATATTGCGTGTAGAAAAGGTCAATATTATAGATGGGATTAATGGATATTCCATTTCAGGGACATCAGCAGATGCAGTTATTTTTGGGTTAAATAGCTTAGAAGAAGGTCCTTTCGATTTAGTTGTTGCTGGTATTAATCAAGGACTTAACATTTCATCTCATATTGTACTTACTTCAGGTACATGTGCTGCTGCATTTGAAGCTTCATTCTATAACGTTCCATCTATAGCATTTTCAATGGATGTTTCTCAAAAAAACTATTTTGTTACACCAACTCGAGAGATTTTCAAAAATGCCGGTAAAATAGCCGCTTCAATAACAAAGAAGGTTCTAAACCTAACCTTTCCAGAAAAATTAGCCTTTATCAATGTCAACTTTCCTTTAGATGCTAATGACGAAACACCTGTAGAATTGACTTCATTAGCTAATAAGTTCTTAATTTTCAAACCAGATTTAAGAAAAGATCCAAGGAACAATGATTACTATTTCTTGTGGGGGAATCCTGTGCAAGAAGCACCAAAAGGCAGTGATATAGAAGCTATATTGCACAGCAAAATTAGTGTTTCACCTGTTACTGCAGATTTAAATCTTAATAACAATAAAGAATCAAATAACTTGCTAGATAAGTTAATAGAAAAATAAGAAAAAGATTAAGGAAGAATCCTTACTTCTTCTCTTTCTTCTTTGGTTTTAAAGTACCAATCTTGTGATATACACTTCGCTCAAAAACGAAATTAATTTTCCCTGTTTTAGCATCAACTTTGAACTCACAAGGGTATTTTATTAATCCCATTGGAATCCAGAATTTATAATCCTTTTTCGAATCTGTTTTTGGTATTATGGGGAATGCTGGGCAATCTTGATCTTGATCTTTAAAGTAAAGTTGTTGACCATTTTTAATGATCTCTACTTTGTTTATTCCTTTGAAAGTTTGATATGTTCCCACTAATTGCCCTATCTTTGAATCAAGACGTAATGTTGGGTGATCTTCCAATGGATTTTTTCCAAGCAATGTAGCAAAAATGGCTTGAGTTATAATCCCACCTTGAGCCTGCCCAACATTACCTTCTATAACAACACCCATTTTTTTTGAAGGGATAAAGCCCATGTAAGCACTTGAAACTGCTGTAGAACCACCATGACCAATTACAGTTTCACCAAAAACATCTTCAGTTATTGCTAAACCTAAACCATAATATGATTTGCCAAAAATACCTTGAGGTATATCAATCACAGGAGTAAACATCTGTTTTATTGAGCTTGACTTGACAATTTGTTTATCTTTGAATTTCCCTTCATTAAGAAACATAAGCATATAATTTTCCATTTCTTTTACAGATGAAATTAATCCTCCTGCAGCATGTATTAAATCATCAAATGGATGTATTGATTCTTTCAATTTGCCTTTTTCAGTTCCATAAGCAGTCATTCTATCTTCTTCTTTTTCAAATTCATCTCTTAGGTAAGTAGAACGATTCATCTCTAGTGGTTTCAAGATGTTTTCCTTAATGTATTTATGATACTTTTTACCTGAAATTGCTTCGATAACCATTCCAAGAAGAATAAATCCGCCATTGAAATAGAAGTAATGTTTTTCTGGGTCAGTGAATACTTCTGTTTGAGCACTATTTGCATGTATCAAAAAATCGCTATCGCTACTCATTGGAACATATGTTTCTTTTTCAGGAAAAGAATGTCTTAAAATTAAAACACTTGCTACTCCTAGATCAGGAATACCTGAAGAGTGTGACATTAGATGTTTAATAGTAATGGATTTTTCTTCATTTCCAAGTTTAAATGATATATGTTTGGAAACTGGATCATCTAGCTTTAATTTTCCTTGTTCTGCGAGTTGTAATAACGCTAAACATGTAAATGATTTGTTTATTGAGCCAATACCATACAGTGTATCTGGTGTAGCAGGCAGATTACCTTGTAATGTTCTTGCTCCTATACCTTTAGTAAAAATTGCTTTTCCTTTATTTACAACAGTTAAACTTAATCCTGGTATTTTCATCTGTTGCATTAAAGTAGTAATCATAATCTCTAATTTTTCCAAAGAATTGTTCTCAGTCATTTTTATTACACCTAAGAATTATAGAAAGTAAAATGATATTTGTATTTTTTTGTAAATCTTTTCTAAAAAACTCACATTTGCAAATTGAATAAAATTATTATAAGCTAAATTTACTGTTTGTATGCTTTATATAGAAAAATATTAATTGGACTAGGGACTTAAAATGGCAAATCGTAGTAAAGCATTGAAAAAAACTCTTCAAAAAGACTTGAAGAATCTTGAGGATCTCTCAGTTAGTAAAGCCTTAAACATAATTGTACAGCAATTGAAGAAGAAAGGAAATTTTAATTCTTGTGTACTTACAGATAATAATGGTCTTATTATGGCTGAAGCTATACATAAACAAGAGAATAGAGATAATTTATCTGCTACAAGTGCATTAATTGATGATACCTCTGAGAGAATTTCTGATTATATAAAAATAGGAAAAATAAATTATAGCTATTTTGTTTCTAAAAATGTCATGGTTTGGATGTTACCTATTGAACTGCCAAATTGTGATGCTCGTTATATTTTATTAGCAACAAAAAGTATTACTATCCTTACTGGTATGCCTAAATCAATCCTAAAATTACTAGGTAAGGAAGAAATCAAAATACCTGAATTATTATTAATTTCTTCTAAGTGGATTGCAAAGGCTTGTAAAGAATAATTCTCGTTTTTTTGTTATTTTTCTAAAAAAGTAGGGATTTTAGTTAAATACTTATTTATATAAACTATCATTTAATCATTCTTATTATTCGTCGATAAATCGACGAATATTTGCGGTCTTAAAAAAATAAGACTAAATTCTGTGTTATAAAAATGGTATAAAAAGTATATAGATGTTGAATCAATTATTTCATCAATTAAACAAATTTTTCTTAAAGCCATTTTTAAAGTGGAGACGTCTCTTCGAGAGTTTTATTAACGAAAATCTTTACATCTTTGAGATATTCTGAAATCTCTTTTGAGAGCATATTAAGTTTCATAATAGAATCGTAGTTTTCTTGAGATACTATAAAAGCTATATTCAGATCTTCGTTAACATTTTGATAGAGTATGATATTATTTCCTCTACTGATAGAGAAGTAAGGTTCTTTAGTACCAAATAGCTGTTTACCAAAAGAATCGATAGCTGAGATAAAGTTAGATATTAATTGTTGATTCATTTTTTGAACGTCAAATATTTTGGTGAAAATTGTTAGACCGGCGTTATTTATCAGCAGTATGAGTTTGATATCAGCCTTAATTGGCTCAACTTGTTGAGGTAGTTGTACTAGTTCTTCTAGTGTTTTTTCAATCATGTGCATTACCATAACCTTAGCTGCATCTTTATTTGATACAAGTTCTTGCATTAAAGGTTCAGAGTAACTTGTGACTTGAGCCTTTTCACCTTCAGCCTCTTCTTTTCTCTTTGAAAATTCTATTAGCTGTTTCATTATTGCTTTATTAGCTTTGATTTTCTTTTCTATCAGGAATCGCATCAATGAGTTCTTCTGCTCTATCAAAGTTTTGTGATAGTATTTCAAATCCAGCTAATGAAGTATTTCTATCTGCTACCCATTGAGGTAAGTCTAAAGCTCCTACTAAAGTAAGCAACTCATTTAGGCGTTTCTTTGCAGAATTTAAGAAACGCTCTTTTTCAGTGATTTTATAAAATTGGAAGTCAGTATCAACTAAATTATAAACGGAAGCTAATGCATTAAGATAATCTTTCTGTTTATTAAAATAATATAGTGATTCTTCACCCCATTTATAAGCTTCTTCTGAATTAATTTCAACATCAAGATAGTAACCAAATTTTGCACTAGCTGCAATAGCTTTATTCATCAAAGTTGGAGCTTGTTCTACTTTTTCATCAAGTTTCTTTAGATACTTTTTAGCTAACTCATAATCATCTAATGACATTGCATTTGCTGCTACAGCATATGCTCTGAATGGAGTTACTAATTCTTCGCTTGTATCTAAAAGCTCTACTAGTTTTTTCAAGTATTTTCTTGCTTCACTTTTCCGATTTGCTTGTGTATGTAGTCCAATAAGATTGCTTAATGCTGATGCTATTGATTGATAATCGCCCGTTCCATCTATTAATTCCAGACACGTTTCATATGCTCCTATGCATTTATCTGTGTCAACTAACGTATACATATATGCTAGATTATGATAAAAGGTAGATTTCCAGGAATTCCTTCCATGAACTTTCTTCAGGAGTTTTGCAGCTTTTTCTAATAATTTTAGACCCTTAGTAGGTTGCCCAGCACTATAGTATAGCATAGCACTTACATGGAGGATATTGGCTTTCATAACAGTACTTTGACTTAATTTTAGGATTTCTTGAACATCTTCTTTTTCATAATATTCAAGAGCAGCATCAAGACCTTTTGAGTTCATTAGGATTTGAGTTTTTTGAAGGATTAAGCGAGCAACACGTTCTTGAACAAAAACAACTTCCTTTGATTTAGACCATTCAATAGCTCTTTTCCAAACACTTTCTGCTTTTGCTGTTATTTCATCGATTTCTTCATATTCTTCTTTCATTGCTTTAATCATAATTTCTAAAGCAAAGCTTTGAAGGTCCATAATTACACTTGCTAATTTATCAGCTGCAGCTAATCGATTAAATATCCTATTTCTATTGTCAACTGACAATCGTGTTTTTCCTAGAACTTCATCTATGTTATCAAAGATTCCCTTATCAACCTGTAATTGTATATTATAAAATTGCAATTCAGGTGATGTAGGATATGTTTTAAGCATCTCAGGAACTGCTTCTTCTTTTGTAAGATCAATAGTTATCTGACCAAACATGATAAATACTAATGATGATATATCATCGTTTTTGTACTTTTTCAAATAATCAGTTAAACCAAGGTATAGAGCTTCATATTTATCTTTCATTTTTCCATAATTATCTTTGATAATCTTTAATATACCAGATTTTTCAATTGGTGATACAATTTTGAATAATGATTGATATTCTACAGGAACTATATCTGTTGCTTCGAAACTCAAAGTCCTTTCCTCCGACAAGGGCATAGGTTACCCTAAATTGTTCTAGAAATAGAGTAAAATATGCTTTTTAGTCTTTTTTGGTATAAGCAAATGAAGTTAATTTTATCATTTAATCTTCAATTCTTTAGCAAGGTTCCACAAATTGGACAATCAGTGTGTTCAGATAACCAATCAATTAAATGCTCTTTATGAAATGGTGATTTACAATCAGGACACACTAGAATTTCTTTATTTTCATCAATACTCAATTTACAGATAGAACAAATAGAATTCTTTTCAACAGAAATTCCTTGAATTGCCTTGCTTTCAGTTTCTTCCTCAATAATTTGCTCATTTGTACTATACTGATATGAATCTGCTCTTACACTTTCGTAAGGAGATCTAAGTTGTCTCCTTCTAGGATATCTTCTGAAAAGCTCTGGTCTGGATCTTCTTAATCTATAGAAAATCAATGTCAATATAAGAGATAATACAAAAATACCTAAAACAACTGCTAATGCTTTAATTGTTTGGATATTAAAATCCTCAAAGAAAATTAGCAGTAGAACTATTGCTATTATTGCTAGTCCCAAAATAACCTCAAATGTCCTACAACCTGACAATTTTCTCTTGTTATTTGTGTCTGACATACAAGAATAAGATAAATATACATCTATTTAATCATATACAAACTAGTTTTTCTTCTCTTTTCTTTATATATTCCTTTATATATAGAATATATGATAATGGGTATTATCATATATCCATAGAATATCTTTTTGTTTACAAATTTTTACAATAAGTATCTCTAGAAGTATATTTTAATCATATTTACCCTAGCATATTTGATGTAATAATATACAAGAAATAAGGTCTCATTTTTATGGGACTTCCATATCTTGCTTATAATAGTTTTATATACTTAAATGCACTAATCAGCATTATTTTGATTTGGAGTAATTTGGGTGTTGAAAATTTATCAAAGAAGAATTATACCTAAAAAATATCTGATTACTATTTTAATATCATCTACAACAATTATGATTTCGATAATACTATTAGCTTTTCTTTTTTCGACTAACAGTACTGCAAGAGCAGTTCTAATCTTTATATTAGCAATTTCAATAATTATATTTATGGCAAGTCTTGTAATGGGAGTCTATAAAGCAATTAAGCCAACTGCAAAAATTATGCCAACTACAAAAAAAGAGTTTATATTATCTCAAATAAAAACTTCAAAATATCGAATAGAAAAAGAAAATATTTGTATGATATGTAAACTTGAAATTAAAAAAGGAGAACTAGTCTATAATTGTTGTCAGTGTAACTCGTATTATCATGAAGATCATTTTAGGAATT
>JAUVZH010000271.1 GCA_030602675.1 Candidatus Heimdallarchaeota archaeon
CTTTGTTGCTATTTTCAATGTTAAAAACGTTAGCAATACTAAAACAAACCATGAAGTCAATACAAGGAGTGGATGTATTAGCAAAGGTACGAAAATAATCGCAGAAATAACTAGTAGATAAGGAGTAACTATTAGCCCACTTTTTTGTAATGCTTCTCTCGCACCTCTAGATCTGCTTGATATTGAAGTCATTAGTAATGTTGAAAGAAAAGTTTGTGTTGGAATCAATAATAAAAACATAATCGCAGCAAATATATTTGGCAGTATAATTCTCCCCATAATTCCATAGACAATTATGTTTGTAAAAATAATGTAAATAATCTCTGCAACCCATGAAATAATAATTGATGGCACAGCTGCTGCTAAAGCTTTTCCTAAAAGAATCTCTTCTTCGCTAACAGGTGAAGCTAGCAATGCCTCAATAGTTTTTCTTTCCTTTTCACCGGCTATACTATCACTTGAAATTGCCATTGGAACAATCATGGGAATCATAATCAGAAAAGCCAAATAGAGATTGGCTTGTAAAATTGTTATTTTTTGTAAGTCATTAAGTTCATCCCAGTAAGGAGCCATGTTTCTAAAAATATCTGGTGCTTGATCAGTTTCGCTTATATCACTTTGATCAGTTAGACTCAAAGCTATCATGCTAGCTGGAACAAGTAAGGAAAAAACAATTGGCATAATTATTATTGTAATAAGAATCTCTTTATTTTTCAGAATTTCTCGAATCTCTTTCTTGAAGATAGTTGCTATTTTATTTTTTCTAACTCTTTTGAATAATGTATTTGTCATTTCTTTACCCCCTTATGGCTGCAATCATGTATTCACGATCGAATACCTTCAGATTTATCACATGTAAAATAATTGTACATATCAACAAAACAGCTGAGGATACCAAAGTCCAATAAGGACTAAGTAAAATCAAAATTGCTGCTTCTCCCAGTACAAATGAATAAAGTGGTAAAACAACCAAGCTACCTAATTGTTGTGCTTCTCTCATACCTGTAGCTCTTGTTGAAACAATTATCATAGTTTGAGTTGTAATTAATGAGAAAAATGGTGATAAACCAAATAACAATACCATAGACATTAAGTTTGGAAATATTAATCTTCCAACATCATTGTATAGAAAAAGATCTGTAATAACCATGAAAACAATGCCAGAGAACCATGTAACCAAAACTGATGGTATCATAGTTGTCATTAGTTTTCCGAGAACGATTTCTCCGGTGCTAAGTGGTGATGCAATCAATGATTCTATTGTTTTTCTTTCACGTTCACCTGCAATTGAGTCTGTTGCAATTACCATTGGCAAAATCATTGGCAATAAAAGAAATGTTCCAAAAAACAGCATGCTATAAAAGACTAAGAACTGTGCTTTTGAATCAAGTTCATCCCAAAATGGGACTAAAGGAGGAAAATTTTCAAAATCAGAATCATCAAATGATTCACTTGGAATAGTCCTGCTAACAAGGGGTATTGTTAAAGGCATAAGAACAGCAAACATAAGGGGCATCAGAGTAATTACAAGAATTACTTCTCTACTTCTAAAGGACTCTTTCAATTCCTTGCGAGTAAGTAGAAAAGCCTTTCTAAATCTTAGTGTCATTCAAACTATCCTCCATTATAAGCTTCAAATAAGCTTCTTCTAATGAAGCATGAATCGGTTCTATCTCGAGTATTTCGCCATTATTAGCTACAATTTCCTTTACAATCTTGGGAGTGTTTATCTCATGATTTTCAACTTTAATGAAAACTTCTTTCTTTACTGGGTGTTGTTCAACAGAAAATACACCCTCTATATCGTTGAGCAGTTGAGTAATATTAGTATCTAATTTTGTAAAACTAATCCTAATAGTTGGCGGACCAGAGAATTTGCTACTTATTTCACCTGGTGTGCCAACTGTTAGAATCTTACCATTTCTAATAATTGCTACACGATCACATAATCTTTCAGCATCAAATAAATTATGAGTGCAAATACAAATAGTTCTTGAACGATCCTTTGCTAAATCAACTAACAGGTCTCTAATAGATTTGGCTGCTTCAGGTGAAAGTGCTGAAGTAGGTTCATCTAAGAAAAGAACCGGTGGATCATGAATTAGAGCTCTAGCAATTGCTAGCTTTTGTTTCATACCCTTTGAATACGTTCCAACCCTTTCATCCAATCTAGTTCTTAAATCAAATAAATCACCCAAAAAGTCGATACGAATGTCAATTTGATCCTTTGGAACATCATATAACCTAGCAAAAAAATCCAAATTAGCTCGAGCAGATAATCTTTCATACAGACCAGGATTTTCAGATAAAATGCCAACTTGTTTTCGAACTTCAATTGAATTATTGACAACATCATTTCCATTTATAGTTGCAGTACCTTCTGATGGAGGGAAAATTGCTGCCAACATTCTTATTGTAGTAGTTTTCCCTGCACCATTAGGTCCGAGAAAACCAAATATTTCACCTTCTTTAATGTTGAAACTGATATGATCAACAGCTAAGAATTCACCGTAGAACTTCGTAAGATTTTCTGCTTCAATCATTATCTTCACCTCTTAACAAAATGTATTTCTTATTTAATCTTATTATAACGAAAATTTTTACGCTACAGCATATTATCTTGGGATTCTAAACATCATTAAGGATTGAACCTCTTCTGATTAATTGAATTGCATCAGAAGAACAATAATCTATACATAAACCACAGCCAACACACTTAGATGAATCAAAAACCAGTTTATTATCTTTATTTGCTAGTGAACCAAAATGACATCTTTCAACACATGAAAAACACTCTATGCATTTTTCCTTGTCATATTTCACAATAAAGTTACTTGGGATTGCTACACCCCTCAGGTTGTATTTTATCGCGCTATTTAACATTACACAGCAACATGGACAACAATTGCATATTACATAGACATAATCAGGACTTGGTGCAGTTAACAATTGATGTACTAAACCAAGTTTATTAACTTTCAACAATAATTTCTCTACTTCTTCAACAGATGCTGATTTTAAAGGAATTTTATTTTTTAACTCATTAAGATGTTTAGCAGTTCCTATGTGAATACAAGACCAAACTGGATTATCGCAATTCTTGTGTTTAACACGACAATAACAATATCCAATACTTAAAGCAGGCATCCGTCTAATTATACTCATGATTTCATCTGTTGGAGCAACTGATGGAATACCTTCTAACTTAACATTAAGTGGGATAACTTTACTACCATAAAACAAAGTATAGTTTTTCATTAAACTGCTATAAGAACCAGGAGAAATACGTCGATCAATAAAATAAATCATATCCAAAATGAAGACTTCAAAAACTCCTAAAATCGTTGATATGAATTTACCAATTTTCGGATATTTAGACAAATAAAGGATTGAATTCTGTAGTTTGTCTAATAGAAAGTTCATTTTATTCACTAAGAGATTTTAAATTAATTTTACCATTTTTTTTCCATGATAGGGAAGTAATTTTCTTTGAAGTACTCAATTGATTTATTGATAATTTGTAAAGCTGATTTCTTATCTTCCCATCCTTTTACTTCTGTTTTTTTCCCTTTTTCCAATTTCTTATAATCTTTAAAGAATTCTTCAACTTCAATTAGCTGGTGTTTAGGAACCCAATCCAAACCTTTTGCTTCATCTAATCTTGGATCATTGTTTGCTGCAGCAATAATCTTATCATCATTGCCTTTTTCATCTTTCATTCTTAGTACACCAATTGGACGAGCTGCTACTATACATCCTGGAAAAGTTGGTTCAGTAATTAGCACCATTATATCTAAAGGATCATGATCATCACCTAAAGTTCTAGGAATAAAGCCATAGGATATTGGAAACACAACAGAGGAATAAAGAACTCTATCCAGATAAATAGCCATAATCTCCTTATCAAATTCAAACTTATTTTTCGAACCTTGTGGAGTTTCTATAACTGCATAAACAACTTCTGGGGGATTAGGCCCTGGTGCAACATCAGTCCAAAGATTTGTCATTTTCTTCACCTTTTACTAAGGATTTTTACCTATTACAAATAAATGTTTTCGAGTTAATTGAAATAATAAATGGATAAAGAGGCATTTCAATCAATATCCTAAGATTTCATTCAGGTAAGTTCTTACAGTAGCACCAATTTTTATTTTGTATAAAAAATTGATTACTAAAAAGAGGGAAACGTCACTCCAAAACTGTATATCGAGATCCTAAAAGCGATTATCTCTTTTTCTGCGGATGGGAGATACTAGCTGACTTACTGCATCTACCGGAGTGTGATTTCCCAATTCGACTACTGCTTAACACTATAAATAGCATTTAGAAAGAGGCAAAAATAAACAAAAAACTGCAAAATTATATTATTTCCTATCCAAGAGCGTCCCAAGTAGCATATTTTTCTATATACAATTTTGCTTTTCGTTCAAACTCTTTATTGTTGTTTTTGAATTCTTTAGCAGCAGTTGTGTTCAGAGGGTCATCAGGATTTGGGTTGGATAATAAGAAACGTAATGATTCCACTATATCAACTAAATTGCTAGCTGGTGTCCAATCTTTTCCTAATATTCCAAGACAGATACGATCTTTGAAAATATTTGGATGCCAGATAGGTGTCAAAGTTTTAACTTTAGGTGGTTTAAATGGA
>JAUVZH010000206.1 GCA_030602675.1 Candidatus Heimdallarchaeota archaeon
TTTTGTCAACTTTTTTTACTGCTTTACTAATACGATTATATTTTCCTTTACCATTCATAGTTATAAAAGAATGTAGTTAGAAACAAAAAGATTTCGCTAGTTATTTCTTAATTTGTATTTAACATTAACTTTTAGTAACACTAGACATAACTTTGAATTGGTTTTCCTGAATCATATAATGAAATTGTCTTTAGAAGCGATTTAGATGAAATACAATATTCGAAAAGCAACAATTTATGATATTAATCAAATATATGAAATTGAGAATCTATGTTTTAATAAAATAGATAGTTTTAGTAAAGATTTTTTCTACTTGTTCTTGTTAGGAAGAAAATATGAAATATTCTTGGTAGTTACAATTGAGAATGAAAAAGGAGAGAAAGTCATAGGTTTCGTTGTTGCTTATCTAAATTCAATTAACAATTATGAAATTGCTACCGTTAATGTTCATCCCGAATGGCGTCGAATAGGAGCGGGATACAATTTAATGTTACAACTGGAACAAGCTGTAGCTATAATTGTACCAGAATTAAGAAATCAAAAGATAATTGAAACAAATTCAGAAGAATTCATAATAGAACTAACAGTTCAAACTGAAAACGAAGTTGCAAAGAATATCTATAATAAATTAGAATACAAGCAAATAGAAGTTATACCAGATTACTATAAAAAAGGCAGTAATGGCATTCGTATGGTTAAGAAATTAAAAATAAGTCTTTAATAACTATCAGAAACATAGTAAATCATGAAGAAACCGTCTATACAAATACATTTTTATCTAAGTCTAGAAAAAAGAATGTAAAGGGTTAAAAATCGGAGTAATGTATAAATATGAATCCTGAAGTTGAACAGGAAGGCGATGAAAAAGATATCGCAGAGAAGGATAGAAGTTATCTGTTATCTTATACTCGTCATTTAGAACGCAAGATTAGAACTCTCGAAACAGAGAAGCAGCTAATTGATAATGAACGTATGCGTATGGAACGTGAAATTGCTTCTATGAGAAATGATCTCGAGCAAATGAAAAGAAGTCCATTAATAACTGGTACCATTGTAGATTCTTTAGATGATGGCAGAGCAGTAGTAAGAAGCTCAAGTGGTCCAAGTTTCGTTGTAAATGTAATTAAATCAATTGATAAAGATATGTTGAAATCAAATTCGAGAGTTGCTTTAAATCAAAGGAATTTTGCGATAGTAGAAGTATTACCTCAACAAAAAGATCCTATGGTTTCTGCTATGGAAGTTGAAGATAGACCTTCTGTTGCATATGAAGATGTTGGTGGACTTGAAGAACAAATTCTTGAATTGAGAGAAACAGTTGAACTTCCATTAACAAAACCAGAATTATTTGAGAAAGTTGGTATTTCTCCACCTAAAGGTGTTATGCTTTTTGGTCCTCCAGGAACAGGTAAAACACTTTTAGCAAGAGCTGTTGCTCACGAAACAAATGCGACATTTATCCGTGTAATTGGGAGTGAATTAGTTCAGAAATTTATCGGTGAAGGTGCACGATTAGTAAGAGAGATATTCGAATTTGCTGAAGAACGATCACCTACAATCCTATTTATCGATGAATTAGATGCTATTGGTTCAAGAAGATTAGACATCGCAACAAGCGGAGACAGAGAAGTCCAAAGAACATTGATGCAATTATTAAGCAATCTTGATGGTTTTGATGTTAGAGGTAATGTTAGAGTAATTGCCGCTACAAACAGACCAGATATTTTAGATCCAGCACTACTGAGGCCTGGGAGATTTGATCGTATAATTGAAATTGGTATGCCAACTGCTAAAGAAAGATTAGCTATCTTCAAAATACACACAAGAAAAATGTCCCTTGATGATTCTGTAGACCTCGATGTAATTGTTAGTATGACTGAAGGAGCTTCTGGAGCAGATATTAAAAACGTCTGCACAGAATCAGGTATGTTTGCAGTTAGAAACGAAAGGAATCATATAACTGAAAAAGATTTCAAAAAAGCTGTCAGTAAAGTTATGGGTAAAATACGAGCGGAAACTGGAAATAAAGAACGATTCTTTGTATAGAATCTTTTCTTCTTTCTATATTTTTATGCTTCGAATTTTTCAAGATTTTTCTTTTCTAATTTCTCTTTTATCTTTTTAAGCTGAGTAAATTGCTCTCTTTCTTGTTCTTCTAAGGTTGCTTCGATAAAAGCAATTTGAGTGTTCAATCTAGGTATTAGGATAAATCTGAGTGCATTTACTCGTCTTTTAGTTTCTGTTATCGCTTGACCTAAGATTTGTAATGTTGCTAAGGTTTCTGCAAGAGTAACAATTTTTTCAATTGCTTTTCGATAATCATCTACTGTTTTATCTATTTCAGAACTTGAACTTAGAAAACCATAGAATAGCTTAGATTCAGATTCATCGCGAATTTGTTCTAAATCTAAGTTTGGTACGATAACTCCAGCGACATTGTTTTCATAAGCTTCAATTTGCCACATTTCCGGAGCTGCAAAGGTAATTTCTCTTAATCGAAGAGGTCCAACAGCTATTTGAGCATCTATTAATGATTGATGAGCTTTAATCGTTAATTTGGATGTTTCTTCTCGAAGCCCTCTGATTGTATCAACCACTTCAAAGAATCTAATTACTAAAGAATCTAGTTTTTCTTGTAAAAGATCATGACCTTTTTCAGCAAGTTTTCTGCGATCACGCAATTTCATAAGATTCATTCGAGTAGCTTGGACACCTTCGCTCAATTTTTATACCTACCATTTGTATTTTAACAATAGTTATTGTTAAATTTAACTACTTCAAGGTTTTTTATTAAGCACCATAAAAAATTTTTTACATGTATCAACAAATTGAAATATAAAACAATGAATTCATGAGGAAGGTATAGTAGAAGTGTCTGATATAAACAATAAAAAAGAAAAAAAATTACTCTTAAGAAAAGTACTTTTGATTAGTATTTTTACATTCGTAATAATCAATATTCCTATTCTTATACTAGCTATTTTGAGTATTGGTGGAAACGCGATTTTTATTACTTTAATAGCGATAACTACCTTAACAATTGTACAGATTTTTTATTATATTATATTAGATATAATTCAAATTTACAAGAAGAAACAACAAATGAAATAAAGAGAACCTGTTTTATTTCTTTATTTCATTGACATAAAATAACTTTTAAAAGGGAAGGTTTGATTTTCTTTTTGATGTTTCAATCTCAACTGAATTCAAGTAAAAATGAATTGATGAGAAGGTAGATATTTTGACAAAATTATTGGATGATCTTGAAAAAGTTTTAAAAAAACACAAGAATATCATTAGAAATCCTGAGAGAGAGAAACTCATTCAGGCTGCTATTGATAATAGAGAAGCATATACGACTGCAAATGGTGCGTTATCTACTTGGACACCTCCTGAATCAACAGGACGAAGCCCAAAAGATACTGTAATCGTTAAAAGACCTGAAAGTGAAGAATCAATAGATTGGACCTCTCCGAATTGCATCCCAATTTCTGAGGAAACTTTCGATATGGCTTGGGAAGATGCAATACAAATTTTAATGGAGAAAGAACAACTATACCTTTCTGAAAGGTCTTTAGGTGCAGACTCATCATATACATTGAGTGTGCTTACCTTAGGTGATCAAGCTCTAAGTATTTTATTTACCTATAATATGTTTAGACCAAATCCACCTGATATGAAGAATAGTATTTTTGCAGATAGACCATTTACTTTAGTAGTACTGCCTTATAATAAACTCGATCCAAAAAGATACATAGGAAGAATTAGAAAACTCCCCAATGGTCAAACAAGTAATATGATTGTAGCTATGGATTTTGATAGAAGATTAGGACTAATAATTGGTTCAGCATATGGCGGTTCTGTAAAAAAATTGATGTTTACTGTCATGAATTATATGTTACCAATAGAAGGTATTCTGCCATTACATTGTTCTGCTAATGAAGGACCAAATGGTAATACTGCATTATTATTGGGACTATCTGGAACTGGAAAAACATCATTATCATGTGATCCTTCAAGAGCACTGTTAGGTGATGATGAACACGGTTGGAGTAATAATGGAATAGCTAATTTTGAGTTTGGCTGTTATGCAAAACTGATAGACCTTAGTCAAGATAAAGAACCAGAAATTTACAATGCAATGCTTCATAATGATGATTACCTTAAGCATGGAGCTCTTTTTGAGAATACTATGATGTATCCAAATGGTAAATTCGATCTTTTTGATACTCGTCTTACACCAAATTCCAGAGGATCTTATCCACTGTCTTTCTTATCAAATATCAAAAACCCTCCAGTTGGGGATCATCCGAAAACCATTTTGTTCTTAACTGCAGATGCAAACGGTATCCTCCCACCTGTTTCTAAATTAACATCTGAACAAGCAATGTTGTGGTTTTTAATGGGATATACAAGCAAATTAGCTGGAACAGAAACAGGTATAGTAGATCCAGTATCAACGTTTTCTAGATTCTTTGGAGAACCATTTATGCCTCGAAATCCAGATGAATATGCAAATCTCCTTGGTGAAAAACTGGAGAAGCATGGAACACAAGTTTATTTAGTAAATACTGGTTGGAGTGGTGGACCTTATGGTATCGGAAAACGAATGGACATAAATCTAACCAGAAGACTTGTAGAAGCAGCTCTTAATGGGGAATTTGAAAATGTAGAATATCAAGAAGATGAGATTTTCCATCTACATGTTCCTGTTAAATGTAAAGGTGTACCTGCTGAGGTTCTATGGCCTAGAAATACTTGGGATGATAAGGATGCTTTTGATGAACGTGCAAAGAAATTAGCACAAGACTTCAGTGATCATTATGATAAAGCATATGGTGGAAAACTTGACCCAAAAATCGCTAAAGTATGTCCTGGGAAATAGTTGATGGGATCCTGATTAATGGATCCATATCATTATTTTTTTATCCTTTTTTCCTTTTATTCGATTGTTTTGCAAAAGCTTTTTGACCTAAAAACTAAATAATAGGATTTAATATCAGACTCATTAATTATCAATCAACTAATTAGAACTCTTGGGATGAAAGAATTTGTCTACTGAAAATGAAATCAAAGAATTGTTACAACAGCTTCAAAGTGATGATGATAAAATAAGAAGTCAAGCAGCCCTTTCATTAGGGTGGATTGGTGATGAAAAGGTTGTTACTCCCTTAATTCTTTCATTACAAAATGATACATCCTCAAAAGTTAGAGCAAATGCTGCTATGTCTTTAGGACAATTAAATGATAACAGAGCAAAACAACCATTAATTCAAGCTCTAAAAGACAAAGATAGCTTTGTTCGAGGAATGATTATCTATTCTTTAGGTTTGATGAAAGCTGATTCTGCTGTAGATGCTTTAATTGTTGTGTTGGAAAGTGATTCAGATAAGGAAGCAAGAATGGCTGCTGCAGATTCCTTAGCTCAATTGGAAAACATTAAAGCAATTCATCCATTAGTGAAGGCACTCGTAAATGATGAATCAAAAGCTGTAAGAAATGAAGCTAAGAATTCATTAGACAGATTAAGTATAATAACTTCGTTCCATGATCTTGATAAGCTTATACTAGAAGAAGTGCAACATAAAAAGGAGTCTGGAACTGAAACCAAGATAGAGAAGCGTCAACAATTCTTAGATGATATGCAGCAAAAAGAAATCGATAAGAGAAGAAAGGAAATTATTTCAATCATAGAA
>JAUVZH010000324.1 GCA_030602675.1 Candidatus Heimdallarchaeota archaeon
TGAAAGATGAGAAATTATTTGCATTACAGGATTTAATAGATACACCTAAAGATTTGCACAAATTGAAAATCTATGAAAGCAAATTAAATCAAGCATTAACTTTCTTATTATTTGACAGTAGAAAATTAATCATTAATACCGAAGAGTCTAGTAAATTCTTAGAGGGAGCAAAAAGGATTATTCCTCAAATTAAAACCAGAATAGATTCGCTAATTGATAGAGCTAGAAGTCAAGAATTAAGATTTAGACCAGGAACTTCGGAAAAAACTCAGAAGATTGTTACAAATAACTCGTTACTTTTTGATTTCATAATCTTCAGTCGATGTTGGGATCTTAAAGAAGACATCAAGGAAATTGATTCCTTAGTTGTTTTTGGTGAAGTTGAAAAACTAAAAGATCAAGCAAGGAATATCATTGAAAACATACAAACAATTGATGAATTATTTTCTAGCAAAGAGCATATAAAAACTAATATTCAATCATCAGAAGATATTGCTTCTCAGTTGTTGAATAGATTTAATGATGAATTGGAATTCGCTGAAAGAGCAGGTGCACTAAAAGGAATACTCAAACTAGAAAAACCCAAACTTGTTGGCAGAAGCAAGTATTATGATCAACTGGGCAATATTGTCCTAAAAATTGCCATGTCTTTTGGTGATGATTCATCTGATAAACCAATAGCTATCAGAGCTATTTTTTCAAAATTAAAAGATGATTTTCCACGAGTACGAGCTGATTTGAAAGATACAATAAAAGCTGTTGAGCTATTGGACGAAAATGGTTTGCTTATTTTGAATCAAGATCAAGAAGGATTATACTGGGTTCAATTCAAACCATCAGAAAGTGAAGCATCTATAATACTACGTTTAGCTAATGCTAAAGGATTTCTAACAATTGAAGAGTTAATGTTGAATACTAGCTGGCCTGTAGAAAAAGCAATGGAAGAACTAGATAAATTCGTTAAAGCTGGTTGTGCAATAAAAGATGCAAGTTATTCAACTGGGACTAAGTACTACTTTCCAGGATTAAGTGATGATAATAATTCTTAACAACTCTAACAGATTATTTCAACTGCTAGTGGAAATTCAGGTTTCTTAATTGTGATTGACAGCACACCTTCTTCTTTTTGTTCCCAATAACTACTAGATGACAAGCTATCACTAGAGTAAGTTTTGTCATTCACTTTAACAGATTTTGGTGGTTGTTTCTTAAAGAATTTTACAATCATAGTATTATTTGTAGTTAGAAGATCATCTCGAGAACCATCAGAAGAAATGTCAAGCTGAATTGTTTTCCCGTTATCTATTCCACTAATTGTTAATAGATTATATTCACCAAGCTCGAAATCCTTAGATTCTCCATCATCGAAATATGCCTTTCCATGAATTTCCTCACCAGGATATATTTCAATGATAAGAGGATGTTCAGATGTTTTCTCAACATGAGGAACTATTGGACCAATAGGTATTGCACTGCCAGCTTTTACAAAAATTGGCAAATCTTCTAGACTAACATCAACTTCTATTATTTGCCCACCTTTAATGGGTTCTTTTGTCCAGAAACTAACCCAATCACCTTGAGGGAGATAGATTTCTTGCTTAACAGAGGTCTCATTCTTTTTGATTTCCTCTAAAACTGGAGCAACTAGGATTTTCTCACCAGCAATAAATTGAGTATTATGCCATTTCTTGTTATAGGTTTCAATATCTTTTGGAAATTCCATAAAGAGTGGTCTCATAATTGGTAATCCAAATTGAGCTGCTTCCCACATATGATAATAGAAATAAGGAAGCAATTGATATCGCAAATCGATATATTTTCTTATTATATCCTCGGTTTTCTTATCAAAAGCAAAAGGCTCCTGAGGAATTGTATGATCTGCTGTGTGATTTCTCACAAATGGGTAAAAAATCCCTAATTGATACCAACGAATAAGCAATTCTGGATAGCAATTAAATACGAATCCGCCAACATCAACTGTTACCATTGTCTGACCAACAAGTCCCATGTTCAAAACCATAGGAAGAGATTGCTTGAGACTTATAAAATGACTAAAGTTATCACCAGTCCAACTAGCAGCATATCGTTGTATACCAGCATAACTACTACGAACAAAAATGAAATTTCGCTTATTCCCTCTTATCTTCTCTAAACCATCTCGAGTAGCCATTGCAAAAGTATGACCATAAATGTTGTGAGCATCACGATGATTCCCTCCTCTGCCATTCATATCATGAAGAACATCATTCGGAAAAGTTCTACGAAGATCAAATATGGAAGGTTCTGCCATATCAAGCCAAATTGCATCGACATCAACATCTGTTAATAGTTTGAACTTGCTTCCCCACCACTCTCGAGTTAAAGGATTTGTAAAATCAGGAAAAATACAGTCGCCGGGCCATACCTTTCCAATATATGGACTCTCATCTGGAAGTTTGCAATGAAGATTTTGATTGATACACTCATTATAAATGTCCCACTCAGGGTCTATTTTTAAACCTGGATCTATCATTGTTATAACCTTAAAACCATCCTTTTGCAAATCATTTATTAGTTTTTTAGGATCAGGGAAGCGAGAATGGTCCCAAGTGAAATTTCGAAAACCTCTCATGTAATCAATATCTAAATGAATGACATCACATGGAATATTTCGTTCTCTAAATTTTTTAGCAATTGAACGAACTTTTTCTTCAGGATAATAACTCCAACGAGATTGATGATGCCCAAGCACCCATCTTGGTGGTAAAGGAATTTTACCATTAATTGTTGAGATTTGTTTGGAAACATCTTTCAAAGTTGGTCCAGTAACTATGTAATAACAAATTGGGCCACTTTCAGTATAATAATCAATTTTATCTCCCTTTTTGCTTGGTTTAATAACTGAATAATGTTCATTGTCATAGAATATCCCATAGGCAGAACCATCTTCACGAACAGATATCTGAATAGGATCACTTTGATAAAGAGGATCTTCTTTATACCCAAAACAAGCGGGATCCGTGTTCCAAAAAACCATCTTTCTTCCATTCTTAACAAGTTCACCAGTTTTCTCACCAAAACCAACATATTTTTCTTCAACACTGGTAACTTTCTGGCATGAGCTCCAATCATTTTTAGTGCTCCAAGAGATTGGTTTAGTTTCAAAATTGATGATAGTGCCATCTACTTTTTCGAAAACTATGGTAGAGTCTACTTCACTTACTTTGACTAAAATGTCATCTTTAGCTGAGAGGTTTTTGTTTTCTTTTATTGTGTAGTTGCCATATTCAAACTTTATTTTCAAATTGATACCTACATCAGGTTCAATAGCTGCCCAAGAAGTGTGTTCATTAGGCAAAGTAGATTTTGAAGCACGAACCCTCCAAATTCTACTGTTAATAATTTTGATTTCCATAAAACCATTATCAGTAGTAAAAAGAACACTGTTGCCTTTATCTTTATGAGTGGTAACTCCACCAATAGGAATCCAATTTCTAGGAATTCTCTTCTTATGATAAAATGGACCAGTAAAATCAAGTAAAAGCTTCAAAAAACGATCTTTAATTCGTTTGGACAGTTTATACTCCTCAGATGACATGAAAAAAACGAACGAGCTCATATCTTAAATTTGTTTTTAATGAAGCAATAATAATTCACACAGTATGTGTCTGTAGAAACCTTTTTCTTGAAATGAAATCAAGGAATTATTGGTAAATATTGAAAAAGAGGGAAAAATTTGGAGCTAGATTATTATTTAAGAGATCTAACTACAGAAGATTGGACAAAATTCAATGATATGAACAAATTAATTTTTCCAGATGAACCCATGACAAAAAGGAGCTTCAACAGTGGATTAGCTGGATTAAAAACACTATCAGTTGTAGCTGTAGATAAAGAAGACAAAGATTTCTTGGGTTATTACAAAATAGGTGTTTATGGAAATGAAGGCCATGTGCAAAGAGTTGGAGTGCATCCAGAACACCAAAGAAAGGGAATTGGATCAGAATTACTCGAGAGAAGTATGCATCATCTAAAAAATGCTGGATGCAAAGAATATTTCTTGTACGTAAAGGAAGATAATGAGGC